>JAGNSF010000195.1 GCA_017988155.1 Flavobacterium sp.
TGTATGCTCACCATTAATTTTTAACAAATCATAATTGATTGAATCTAAAACCCGTGCAATTATTCCGATTTGTTCAATGCGTTGTTTTATTATTTGATTACTCATTATTTTACTCCATTAGTTCAAAATCAAAATCCAAGTCATTTTCATTAATTGCTTTTTGTGCTAGCTCCCGGGAGTCGTAAAGAATGGAGTCACAATTTAAAAGTGTATCCCTCACATAGACTCTATGCGTTGGCGTTGTTACTATTTTGTATCGTTCGTTATTCATAGTTATTTGCTCCTGTAGAAAAAATTTCGTAAATCTAAAACAGGCTTATTGTCATTATCCGTTGTTACCTGTTTTGTTTTAGCAATCTCAATTTCGCGGTTGTTATTTGATACACTAATCACAGTCAATGCTACAACTGCTACTATTGCCACTACATGAAGATTTGCCCAAACTCGCTCACTGCGGCGGTCAGCCAGCTCTAAATCATATTCGATTAGTTCTAGGTTAGAATTGATTTTTGGTAGATACTCTCTAGGTCGATTAATTAAATCATTCATACGTTTACCTCTTGACCTATTTGTTTCGGTTCGTATGTCCTACGAACATCGGCTAATAATGTTTTATTGTGTTCCGCTTCATTGTTTAGATAATACGAATTTGCTGCGGCGGCGGTTGTTTTGTAATACAGGGGTTTTAGTTTTATATAAGTGTTCTCCTGTTCAAAATAGATGCTCCTTAATAATAACCTTCCAAAATTTTCGTTTTGAATTTTTTTATTTTCACCAGTTGGATTGAAACCAATAGAATTATACATATTAGCTACTTCACTGTAATTTGTAAGGCTAAACTTGTATTGATTAATTGAATAGAGATAGTTTTTTACAAGCTCCCCTACTACGTTTGAATTTTCGGTTGTATTGTGTGTAGGGGTGTATGCTCCCCCTCCCTCCCCCCCTTGACTCTGATTAGTTGGAATTGATTCTAGAGAGTAGGGGTTAGATTGTCGGTCGATGTATGCGCGGATTGTGTAGGCTAATGCAAATAAGCCTACGATTGGCAAAATAAACCTAGTGAATAAATACAAACCAATCAAGGGCAACACATCTTGGATAGTTTGCGCATTCTCTAAAGTGTAGATTGCAAGATTAATTGTCACCATCACAAAAACAAAAATGAGAATGACTGAGTAAATAAATTCTTTGACCTTTGATAGAATCATTTTACTAACCTCATCTTTTGTGACTCTTGACCTACGTTATTATTTGGTAGTGATTCAGATTGACCTAATTGTTCCGCTTTAATTTCGTCCCTAATTCGATTAATTCTAGAACGATGTTCTCCTGTATAATTTACTATTTCAGTGATTGACCACTTACCTAATTTTTCTCCTATGAATGATTTTAGTTTTTCACGATCTCTAAAATTTCTTTCGTTCTCATCATTCGTTTTCTCTTGGATTGACGTTTCTGTTTTTACAATCTTAGTTGGTCCAACTTCGTTTTTGGGAATTGCTTTTATTTGAATTAATGGAAGAAGAAAACTCCATAATAGATGAGCGTAAATTTTAGGATTGGTAAAAAATTCTAGAAAGGCAATCGACCGACTAAGATTATTAATCTGTGATTCTATCGAAAGATTTTTTGCTGTTACGCGTTGACGTTCCGACTCATGCTGACTTTTGGCTTTTTCGTTTCTTAGTGCGCATTCTCTGTTTAACCAATTCTCACCAGCTCCTGAAAAATTACACGTTTCAAGATTGGCGATAGTCGGAATAATTTCTTTTTGAGATTCTAGACGTTGTAAATTGGAATTGTAAGAATCAGTTTCAAGTTTTATTTTTTCGTGAAACAATCCGGAAAGAGAAAGCCCAATTAGAAGGATACCGAAAACTTTTGCAACTTGCTCCCTCTGCGGTGCAAAAAATAAAATAGTGCCAAGTCCTAATATTGAAAGACTTGCTCCGATTCCATGAAATTCTAAAACCCTTCTGCATTCGATAAGAAGGATTGTAAACCAAGTCACGAATTGCAAAAAAGATTTGCTCTTGAATATTTTTAAATCAGTTAGTTTATAATCAAAGGTCATGTCTGACTCCTCATAGTTTGTTAGTTGGCGTTCTAACACTACTCAGAATTTCACTTGACGATTGACTAAGCCAATGAATGATTCTTAATGCAGTGGTAAAACATTGTGGCTCTTGGAATAGGTTTTTCTTTGAACGGTGAAACCTATCCGAGACTGCTTTCTATTTTCGCTTTTTATAAAACCATTTACGTTAATCCAATTATTTTATATTTAATTAGGAAATCAGTATAGTCGCATTGTAGACAATACTCACCGTCTTTTACTGGATAATTACAAACTACACAACGTCCGTTTTCTACTTTAGTGAATCCATATTTATCATGTGTTTCTGTTTCTCTTTCGTCTTTTGTGATTGCCATTTTACTTACCTTTTATACTCTTTTTATAAAGTGCTACTATTTCGTTCTCAGTAGCTCCATTTAAAAGTAATTCGATAATAAGACTCATATCATAACCAGTATCTTTTTTTAGCCTTTCTGCTTTCTGCTTAGTAGCCTCATCTATGCTAATTGTCATTTTCATTTTACTCATTTCTCCATACTCCTATTATCGTATTTATACATACGTATGTGTCAATACATTTTATTTATTTCTTCTCATTCGTTTTCTTAGGTTTCATTTCTTCATAAAGTTTGTTGGTGCTAATATCATCTTGAAATTCCTTAGCCGATTTTTCCGAGAGTGCCTTTATAAAATCTACAACGATATTCTTTTTCTTTGGTTTAGTTCTTTTAGTTTCAATCATATATTTATTACTCCATTTAGTTTGAAATACGCATTTACGGGCGTATTTGATTTTGACTTGTTAAGACTTCTATTTCTTTTTTGATTCTTTCCATCGTTGCCGTCAATCGTTCAAGCCTAGTAAGTTTTTTCGGAAGGATTCTTTGCACTTGCTCCATAGGCATACTATCAATTTTACCTTTTACTAATTTCTGCAAAGTGTTATTATCAATTCTGTTTTGAGTTTTCTCAATAGACTTATTAATTTCTTTCTGAGTAGATAACGGGATACTATCACTAGAATTCTTTTTCGGTTTCTCCATAAACTTTTTCGCGTCAACTATCGAAAGATTGTCATGCAATTCTAATCTAAGTCTATCCTGGTTATGATAGAACTTCATGTAATACTGGACAGTTCTCATTTTTATTGTCTTGAAATTCTCTTCTATCCAAGGAATAAATTTTCCGTGCGGTAACTTCTCTTTTATCTCTGAAAGAATAGCTCCGAGTTCAACCGCTTTTTCAAATCCTTTTAATTGATTGGTAAGAATATCATAATGGAGTTTTTCGATTTTCTTCTTTGTAGAATCGGATACCAAATACGCATTTACGGGCGTATTTGATTTTGACTTGGATAGTGTTTTACTGGTTGTTTTCATATCCCTAACTTGCTCCAAATATCTTTTGAATCGGTTGTATTGTGTAAATATTTTGTAGTGACTGCTATGCTAGAATGACCCAACATTTTTGAGACTTCATTTATTTGTATTCCTGCTTTGATTAATTCAGTTGCAAATAAATGTCTGTGAGTATGGAGTCCGACATTATTAATCCCTAATTTTTCATCATAAGCTTTTCTAATTTCTGCAAATAGATTGCTTTGTTGTAATTTGTTGC
>JAGNSF010000196.1 GCA_017988155.1 Flavobacterium sp.
CTATATTTAAAGCTTCATGAAAATCGCCTTCAGATGTTGCCCCTTCTCCGGTAAACACCGCAGTAATTTTGTCGTTTTTTCTTAATTTATTGGCTAATGCTATTCCGTCTGCAACGCCTAATTGGGGTCCCAAATGAGAAATCATTCCAATTATTTTATACAATTGTGTACCAAAGTGAAAACTACGGTCTCTTCCCTTGGTGAAACCATTGGCTTTCCCTTGCCACTGTGAAAAAAGTCGGTACAAAGGAATATTTCTAGTAGTAAAAACACCCAGATTCCGATGCATGGGTAAAATGTATTCGTCAGAATCCAAAGCAGCAGTTATTCCCACCGCTATAGCCTCTTGTCCAATACCTGAAAACCATTTTGATACTTTACCTTGTCTAATTAAGATTAACATTTTCTCTTCTATTAATCTAGGTTTAAGAATTTTAGAGTATAGATCTAAAAGTTGTATATCGTTGAGATTTTTTCTATCAAACGTCATTATGGTAAGGATTAAGATATTTCAAATATAATTAATTTATAACATTTATTAAGTTAAATGTTATAATAAAATATTTGTATTTGAATTTATAAAATATAATTTCAAATAATTCTTTTACATTTGTTGAATCAGTGAATTTCACTAAATTAAATACAAACAATATGCAAAACATTCCTAGTGTTGACTTGCGTGATTTCCTGTCGGATGATCCGACACGTAAACAAAAATTTGTAAATGAAATCGGAAGAGCCTACGAAGATATTGGCTTCGTAGCATTAAAAGGTCATTTTTTAAATGATCAATTAGTAGAAAATCTATATAGTGAAGTGCGAAGTTTCTTTTCGTTACCACTAGAGACCAAATCAAAATATGAAATTCCAGGAATTGGAGGTCAGAGAGGTTATGTTTCTTTTGGAAAAGAACATGCTAAAGGTCGCTCTGCTGGAGATTTAAAAGAGTTTTGGCATTTTGGACAATACGTAAGTGACGATTCAAAGTATGCCAGCGAATATCCAAAAAATGTTACAGTTAACGAATTGGCCAATTTCAATTCAACTGGAAAAGAAGCGTATCAAATGCTTGAAAAAACAGGTATTTATGTTTTAAGAGCATTAGCAATACATATTGGTTTAGATGAATTTTATTTTGATAATTTTATCAAAGACGGAAACAGTATTCTGCGACCAATCCACTACCCTCCTATTACTAACGAACCTAAAGACGGTGCAGTTCGTGCTGCAGCTCATGGAGACATCAACTTGATTACGCTTTTAATGGGCGCTCAAGGAAAAGGATTACAAGTACAAAATCATAACGGAGATTGGATTGATGCCATGGCACAGCCTGACGAGTTAATGATTAATGTGGGTGATATGTTATCAAGACATACCAACAACAAATTAAAATCAACAATCCATCAAGTAGTAAACCCGCCTAGAGAGTTGTGGGGAACTTCTCGTTATTCTATTCCGTTTTTCATGCATCCTGTTAGCGATATGCCACTGAATTGTTTGGAACAATGCATTGATGCAACACATCCAAAACAATTTGATGACATTACAGCTGGCGAATATTTGAATGAACGATTAGTGGAATTAGGATTGATTAAGAAATAGAGTTAATCATATTTTTATAATTTATTTAGAACACAGATTGAAGAAATTTCTATAATTTTTAAAATCTGTGTTGTCAAATAAATAGTCAAATTTATATTTATATGTTTCTTAAATCCGAATTCTAAAATAAATAGATTATACCCAAAAAAAACTTCCCAAATCAAAATGAAAAACTACCCCCACCAAGAATTAACCAAATCAATAATTGGTATTTATTACAACGTGTATAATGAATTAGGTTATGGCTTTCTTGAAAAAGTGTACCATAGAGCTATGATTGTCGAGTTGAATAAAAATGGATATGAGGTTGAACACGAAAAGAAAATAGAAGTTTTTTATAAAAATGAAGTAGTTGGTACCTATATCCCCGATTTAATAATTAACAAATCCGTAATTCTTGAATTGAAATGTGTTGAATACCTTATCGAAGCTCACGAAAATCAGTTAATTAACTATTTAAAAGCAACAGAATGTGAAGTGGGTTTAGTCTTGAATTTTGGTAAAGACCCCCAATTTAAAAGAAAGATTTTTACAAATGATTTAAAAAAACGCAATAAATACAAAGACTAAAGATTTATCAAATTTCCCTAAACTCCTTTCAAAAAAATGAGAGGAAAGATTTTTCAGATTTCTCTAATTTCTCAAATCTGCGTTTAAAAATACAAACAATGGACTTACAAGATCAATTAAAAAACCTGTTTCCTGACCACCAAATTTCAAATGAGCCCGAAGCGGTTGCCGAAAACGAACATGAATTATACGTTCAAGCAGAACCAATGATTTGCAAATTCGAAAAACGTAAAGGCAAGCCTACTACAATAATTGCTGGTTATGAAGGTGCTGATGAAGATTTTAAAATTTTAGCAAAAGAAATCAAAAGTAAACTCGCTGTGGGCGGAACTTTTAAAGATGGTGAGATTATCATTCAAGGGGATTATCGTGATCGAATCATGAAAATGCTACAAGATAAAGGATTTAAAACCAAACGCGTAGGCGGATAAATTTGATATACGAAGTACGATATTCGATTTACGAATACAAATTTTATACATAAAACAAAATGATTGCATCATCAGAATTGATATTAAATCCAGATGGAAGTGTGTATCACTTGAATCTCAAACCGGAAAACATTGCCCACGATATTATTTTTGTTGGTGATCCTGATCGTGTAGAAAAAATTACACAATTCTTTGATAGCATCGAATTTTCAATTCAAAAAAGAGAATTCAAAACCCAAACAGGAATCTACAAAGGGAAACGATTAACAGTCCTTTCAACTGGAATTGGTCCAGATAATATTGATATAGTATTGAACGAATTAGACGCTTTGGTTAATATTGATTTAAACACGCGTCAACCTAAGGAAAACTTAACTTCTTTAAATATAATCCGAATTGGTACCTCAGGTTCAATTCAAGCCGATATCCCAGTTGATAGTTTTGTATTATCTCAATTCGGAGTTGGTTTAGACAATATGTTGCGATCGTATATAGTTGACGAGGTTACACATAAAGACATTGAAGAGGCTTTTATAAATCAAACCGGATGGAACCTGCAAAAAGGTCGACCTTATGCGGTTGCGTGTTCTGAAGTTTTAGAAAAAAGAATTGAAAGTAACCAAATGCATAAAGGAATTACCTGTACTGTAGGCGGTTTTTACGGTCCCCAAGGACGTGTTTTGCGTTTGCCAATTCAAGATAATCAGTTGAATGCTAAAATGGATCATTTTCAATTTAACGGCAACCGAATTACTAATCTCGAAATGGAAACAACTGCTATATATGGACTTTCGGCCTTGTTAGGTCACAACGCTTTGTCCTTGAATGCAATAATTGCCAATAGAGCGACAGGTACTTTTAGCGAAGATCCTACCAAAGCAGTGGATGAATTGATAGCCTATACTTTAGATAAATTAGCTCAATAAACACTATGACTTCTTTAAAAATTGTTGGCGTTCCGGAACATTTCAATTTACCTTGGCATCTTTGTCTTGAAAATGGCGAATTTGAAAAGGAAAATATCGATTTACAATGGACTGATGT
>JAGNSF010000031.1 GCA_017988155.1 Flavobacterium sp.
CTACATTAACTCGTTTTAGTGCTGAAACTGCTGCCGATGCGATTTTAGATGCAGTAAGACAAAGTGAATCAAAAAACGATGACTACGTTATTTATGTTTCTGGAGGTGGTGCGCACAATCCATTGCTAATGGAATATTTGAGAGAATTAGTGCCTTATTCTTTCAAAAATACTAATGAATTAGGAATTTCGGGTGATGCAAAAGAGGCACTACTTTTTGCAGTTCTTGCCAACGAAACTGTCGCTGGTAGTCCTACCCATTTTGGCTCTAAAAAAGGAATTCCATCCATTACTATGGGTAAAATATCTTTTCCCAACTAAGAAAATTTTAATTTATGCAAAAAGAACGCTTTATTTCACTTGATGTTCTACGAGGAATTACCATTTTTATGATGATTATTGTAAACAATCCAGGATCTTGGAATGCTGTTTACGCTCCCCTTCTTCATGCCGAATGGAACGGCTGTACTCCAACTGATTTAGTGTTCCCTTTCTTTATTTTCATTCTTGGCGCTGCTATTCCACTAGCGATTGTAACCAAAGAGTTAAATCAACAATCATTTATAAAAATACTAACTCGATCCTTGCGAATCATCTCACTGGGTTTATTCCTGGGATTTTACGGAAAAATCGAATTATTTGATTTAGAAGGCTATCCGCTATTAATTTGTAAACTAATAATTACCGGAATTATAGGCTATGCGTTGCTTGGTGATTTTGAACAAAAAATAAAATTCTACCTAGTATCAATTGTATTTTTGATATTTATGTTCCTTGCTTTTAGCGGGATTGAAGCGTATCAAGAAGTACGTTTACCCGGAGTTTTACAACGAATTGGTATAGTTTATTTTTTCACTTCATTAATTTATTTAAAAACAAAATTCAATACGCAAATTAGTATTGTTGCAATACTATTATTAGGGTATTGGGCAATAATGACACTAATTCCTGTTCCTGGGATTGGATTTGGTAATTTAGATAAAGGAACAAATTTAGCAGGCTGGATAGACAATTTACTATTAGAAAACCATTTGTGGGCAATCTCAAAAACTTGGGATCCAGAGGGTATTCTTAGTACATTTCCAGCTATTGCAAACGGAATAATTGGCGTATTAGTTGGTAAAATATTAACTAGTAATTCAACTAAAAATCAAAAAACAGTAAAACTATCGGGTATTGGAATCGCTTTAGTAATTTTAGGTCTAATTTGGAATCCATTTTTTCCAATGAATAAATCATTATGGACTAGCTCATTTGTTTTATACACAGCTGGTCTTGCAACATTATTAGTAGCGGTTTTTTATTATTTAATCGACATAAGAGGATATAAAAAATGGACTACTCCTATTTTATTTTGGGGAGTAAATCCAATGATCGTTTTCTTCCTGTCGGGAATAATACCTCGTGTTTTATCATCTATAAAAGTACCAAATCCAGCTTATTTTATAGGGAGCTTAGAAGATAATCCAGAAAAAATTGGTCTTCAAACCTACTGGAATGAATATTACATTGTGCCTTATTTTGACAATCCAAAAGATGCTTCTTTGATGTGGGCATTATTAAATGTTACATTTTGGACTATTGTATTGTGGTATTTTTATAAAAAGAAACTATTTTTTAAAGTATAATAATTAGAAAATAATCAAACCCTTCAATCTATTAAAATACCAGAATTTTTCAAAATTAGATAGGATAAACTTCTCTAAAAAACTACTTTTGAATTTTTACAACTACAAAATAATGAATACATACAAATCTCTTTTATTACTGTTTTCAATTGCGCTATTTTCGGCATCGGAAGTTGGGGCTCAAGCCAAGATTATGTATCCCAAAAACGAATTTAGAGCCGTTTGGATTGCAACTGTGGCCAACATTGACTGGCCAAAAAACAGTACTGACCCAGTAGAGAAGCAAAAAAGTGATTTTATTGAAATACTAGAAACCTACAAAAAGTTGCACTACAATGCCGTTATTGTTCAAATACGTAGTAATGGCGATGCTTTTTATCCTTCAGAACTAGCGCCTTGGTCTAGAAATTTGACAGCCAAAGAAGGTAAAGCACCTACACCCTACTACGACACCTTAGAGTGGATGATTGCACAAGCTCATTTACGAGGTTTAGAATTTCATGCTTGGCTGAATCCTTTTCGTGCTACCTCAGGCACCAATAAAGAAATCATTAGTGCAAAACACGATCTTAACAAACATCCAGAATGGATGATTAAATATGCCGGGAAGTACTATTACAACCCTGCGCTTCCAGAAGTGCAAAACCACTTAACAAAAATCGTTGAAGAAGTCGTTCACAAATACGATGTAGATGCCATTCATTTTGACGATTACTTTTATCCTTACACAGTTGAAGGGGAGAAATTCAATGACACCGACTCGTTTAATAAGTATTCAAATGGTGTTGAATTAGCCGATTGGAGAAGAAATAATGTGAATACCTTCATTAAACAAATTTCTATTAGCATCAAGAAAATTAAACCTTGGGTGCAATTTGGAATTAGTCCTTTTGGTGTTTGGCGTAATCAATCCGTAGATCCGAGAGGTTCAGATACACAAGCGGGACAAACTAATTATGATGACTTATTTGCTGACCCCTTAGTTTGGATGGAAAATAATTGGATTGACTATATCCTACCTCAGTTATATTGGAGTTTGGATCACCCAAAAGCTTCTTACACTAAATTGCTGAAATGGTGGTCGGAAAACTCAAAAAACGCAGCAATATATGTTGGAAATGGGTCTTATAAAATTAAATCCGATGCCGATAAAAAATGGGATTCTCCTTTTGAAATTCCGAATCAAATTGATTACACACGTAGTTTCAATAATGTTCAAGGAAATGCTTTTTTTAGTGCCAAATGGTTCCTGAATAAAAACCAAGAAGTAACACAGTTATTAGCAGAGAATCAGTATAAATTTCATGCTATACCAGCTGCTGTTCCTAATTTTAAAAAATTAGTATTAGATGTCCCTAGATTGACTAGTGTTATTAAAGATAAAAATGAATTGGTCATTTCATTACAACCTACTCGAAATCAAGTGCGCTATGTTGTTTTTTATGGTACAGAAGCTAATGCCGAAATAAACAGTGACGACCCAAGTCAAATCTTAGATAAATATTTAGTAGTTAAAAGTAACAATCGATTATCAATTCGAGTTCCAATAGCAATACTAGAAAACAAATCTAAATTTGCATTGTCATATATCGATTATTTTGGAAATGAAAGTAAAGAAATCACAACACAACTACCAAAAACAGTCGTGAAACCTAATTAATACATTTCGAATGAAAGCAGAGAAAAACCCTTGGTATTGGATTCCTATTTTAAACTTTGCATCTGGTTTCCCCTATGCAATCATTATTTCGGTATCTGTAATCATGTATAAAAACCTAGGCATCAGCAATGAAGATATTGGAATTTATACCAGTCTGCTTTATTTGCCCTGGGTAATTAAACCATTATGGAGTCCGTTTATTGACTTGCACAGTACCAAAAGAAAGTGGTTTTTAAGTATGCAATTGCTTATTTCCATTGCTTTTATCATTGTCGGATTTACCATTCCAATGAACCAATTCTTTTTTCTGAGTTTGGCTATTTTTTGGGTGGCAGCTTTTGCTTCTGCTTCGAATGATGTGGCAACTGACGGATTTTATTTGTTATCACTAACCAAAGACCAACAATCCTTTTTCTTAGGGATTCGCAGTACTTTTTATCGCCTTTCCATGCTTACCGGAAACGGATTAATAGTCATCATTGGCGGGTATCTCGAAACCAAACTGGGAGATCCTACCAAAGCATGGTCGTACACTATGCTTATCGTAGGTTTGCTAATGGCTACCATTACTGTTTACAATTTATTGACTACTCCGGTAGCCGAAAAAGAAACCACAGCTGAATTGGTAGAGCAACAAAAAGATTTTGCAACCGTTTTTACTAGCTTTTTCAAAAAGAAACAAATCGGACTTGTATTAACTTTTATTTTAGTATTCCGCTTAGGCGAATCCCAATTGATGAAAATGTTAACTCCCTTTTTAATTGACACCAAAGATGTAGGCGGAATGGGATTAACCACTGAAGATGTGGGAATTATATACGGAACTTTTGGCGTCATCGCCTTGCTTGTTGGAGGTACTTTAGGTGGAATTGCCATTTCTAAACAAGGTCTAGGAAAATGGATGTTGCCTATGATATTAATTATGCATTTGCCCATTATAGGATTCATTTTACTTTCTCATTTTCATCCAGAAAATACTATTTATATTTATTTAGTAGTAATCGTTGAGCAATTTGGATACGGTTTTGGCTTTGCTGCATTTTTAATGTATTTGATTTATGTCGCTGAAGGCGAATCTAAAACTTCACATTATGCTTTGGCTACAGGATTTATGGCTTTAGGAATGATGTTGCCAGGAATGCTAAGTGGTTATATTCAGGAGTATTTAGGATATGCTAATTTTTTTATTTGGGTATTATTGGCAACCATTCCAGGTATAATCTTATCCCGATTTTTAATTTTTCCAGCTGATTTCGGAAAGAAATCAGAAATCAATTCGTAAAGACAATGATGACTTTAGAGCAAAAAATAGGACAATTTTTCTTTCCAGCAGTATTCATAAATGATACTGAAGAAAATGTTCAAGCAACCGAAGCTTTAATTCGAAAACATAATATTGGCGGGCTTACCTTTTTTCATAGTCGTGCTAGTGCTGCCACGAATTATGAAAGCAAACAGAAAGTAGTATCGTATGACGATAGTTATTCCAAGCTTAAAGAACTAATAACGCGCTATCAAAAATGCGCTACTACTCCACTATTAATGAGTATTGATGCCGAATGGGGTTTGGCTATGCGCATTGAAAAAACACCGCAATACCCGTACGCTATCACTTTAGGTGCTTTACCTGAAACTGAAATTGGGTTAGTTTATGAAGTAGGGAAACAAATCGGATTGGATTTAAAAGCTGCTGGTATTCAGTACAATTTAGCGCCACTGGCAGATATTAATAATAATCCCGATAATCCTGTTATTGGGTACCGTTCTTTTGGACAAAACAAAGAAAAAGTAGCACTATTTGCCAATGCCTATCTAAAAGGAATGACAGATGCTGGGATTTTGGGCTGCCTGAAACATTTTCCAGGTCACGGAAATACCAATGTCGATTCGCATTTAGGATTGCCTATTTTGAATGAAAATTTAGAGCAATTAATGTCCAACGAATTGTATCCGTTCATCAAAGGAATAGAGAACAAGGTAGATTCGATTATGATTGGTCATTTGGCTGTACCCGCTTTGAATGAAGGTCATAACACTTCGGCTACTTTATCGAAGCACATCATTATAGATCTACTACGCAATCAATTGGGCTTTGAGGGATTGGTCATTTCCGATGCTTTGAATATGAAAAGCGTTTCCGACTTATACCAAATCAAAGGGCAATTAGAATGGGAAGCATTTAATGCCGGTAATGATGTTTTATGTTTTACTGATAATGTGGTAGAAGGAATTCAAACCATCTTAAAAAATGCAACCCCAGAACGAATAGAAGAAAGTTTCGAAAGAATATGGAAATGCAAAGAGAAAGTCGGGATTCTAAATCATACCAATACACTTCCTGATCTTAATACAACTAGTGTGGACTTTTCAATTAGTACAAATTTAAATCGGAAGATTGCAGAAAACTGTTTGACTCAAGTTCTTTCAGATACACATCCATCTCGTATTCAAGAAGCAAATCAAACTAATTCTCTAGCACAATTGAGTATTTACAACGATGGTTTTGCTACCAAAGTAGCGCAATCCTTTCCCACTCCTATTTTTTCGATAACAGCAGGAAATCCCATCGCATGTAAAGAAACTATAAATGCTTACGATACAATAGTAATTTCTTTGTTTGTGCCCAAAGCCAAACCAATGAACCAATTTGAAATTGAAACCGAAGTGCTTCAGTTTATTGGCGAATTGTTAGCTTCTAAAAATTGTGTGCTCTATGTTTTTGGAAATCCTTACGCTTTACAAGTCATTCCAAATTTGGCTCTAGCCAAAGAAATTGTAATGGCTTACCAAGATTTTGAAGTATTCCAAGATGCCGCAGCACAGCAATTGGTACATAATTTACCTTGTTCAGGCCAACTTCCTGTTTTTATTAAGAACATTTAAATCAAGGAGTTAAACAACTATAATTACTCTGTATAAATATTAATTATTACTTAATAAATAATAATAATTAATATTTATTTTATTAACTTTATAGTAAACGTATATTTGCACCATAAAATTTTAACTTAAACACAAACGATATGTCATTAGTAGGAAAAAAATTCCCAAACATCGCTGTAGACGCAATCTCTGAAATGGGAGATAACTTGAGAATTAACATTTTTGAAGAAGCAACAAAAAACAACAAAAAAGTACTTTTGTTTTGGTACCCAAAAGATTTTACTTTTGTTTGTCCAACTGAATTACACGCATTTCAAGCTGCTTTGCCAGATTTTGAAAAAAGAAATACTATCGTAATTGGTGCTTCATGTGATACTAACGAAGTACACTTTGCTTGGTTGAACACTCCAAAAAATAACGGTGGTATCGAAGGAGTAACTTACCCACTTTTAGCTGATACAACTAGAAACTTATCTAACATCTTAGGAATTCTTGATGTAGAAAGTGCTGAATACAATGAAGAATTAGATACTGTTTTAGTAGAAGGTTCTAACGTAACGTACAGAGCTACTTACTTAATCGATGAAACTGGTAAAATTTTCCACGAAAGTGTAAACGATATGCCATTAGGACGTAACGTAAACGAATATTTACGTTTGATTGATGCTTACACTCACGTGCAAGAAAAAGGAGAAGTTTGTCCTGCTAACTGGGAAGCTGGTAAAGATGCAATGACTGCTGACAGAAACAGTACTGCTGCTTACTTAGGATCTCACTAATAACAAAAATCAATAACAATGGCACTATCAATTTAAGATTGCCATTGTTATTGTAATTAAAAAATAAAGCTATGTTAATTGAATTAAACGAAGACACATTACAGGATTTAGTTTCCAAAAACGAAAAAGTAGTAGTTCAATTTTCTGCCTCATGGTGTGGAAATTGTCGTATTATGAAACCAAAATTCAAAAAATTGGCTTCAGAAAACGAAGCGCTTACTTTTGTCTTGGTAGATGCTGAAAATAATCCTGAATCAAGAAAATTAGCCAACGTAACTAACTTACCTACTTTTGCCACTTTCTTAAACGGAAAATTAGTTAACGAGACACAAACTAACAAACAAGAAGTATTGGCTGATTTAGTAAACGAAATCGCTTAATAATTCTACAACAAACACCTGAAATATGAAATTACCTGTTATTAAACATTTGACCCAATTCATCGAAGAAAATGATCAAGATTACATCATCGAAACTATTGAAGTATTAGAAGCTATGACTGAAATATCTTCTCTAAAAGATGAAGAATTGGATGTAATTGGCGAATTAATTTCAAATATGTATGGTGCTTTAGAAGTACAAAAATTAGTCAAAGAAGGAGTCGATAAAAAAGAAGCCTTAAACACTTTTATGAAACGCGTTTTAGGTGCTATTGATAAATAATAGTTAGCTTACTAAGTAAATAAATCAAGACGTACTCCTATTGGGTACGTTTTTTTTATGCTTTATAGCCAAATTGTAATCTCAAGGAAGACCAACTAAAAAAAGCGGCTTCAAACTAAAATCTGAATTAATTTTCATACTTTTGAGGCTCACAAAAAAAACCTCATTATGTCAACCATAACATTAGGCGGAAATCCGGTAAATACATCAGGCGAATTACCTAAAATAGGTTCGCAACTAGCTGATTTTAAATTAGTAAAAAACGATCTTTCTATAGCTACACTAGCAGACTATGCTGGTAAAAAAGTAGTATTCAATATTTTTCCTAGTATCGATACAGGAACCTGTGCTGCTTCAGTGAGAAAATTCAATGAAACTGCTGCTGGTTTAAACAATACAGTAGTGATTTGCGTTTCAAGAGATTTACCTTTTGCTCAAAAACGTTTTTGTGGTGCTGAAGGAATTGAAAATGTAGAAAATCTATCGGATTTTAAAGACGGAAGTTTTGGAAAAACCAATGGATTGGAAATTGTTGATAGCGTTTTAGCAGGTTTACACTCAAGAGTAGTTATAGTAATTGATGAAAAAGGTACTGTTTTGCATACCGAACAAGTTCAAGAAATTGCTGACGAACCTAATTACGATGCTGCATTGGCAGTGCTTTAATACTTGATTAATGGAATTTCAAAAAGACAATCGATTTGTTTCAGGACGATTAAAAAGTGTCACTTTTGCTTATAAAGGTGCTTTCAAATTAATAACAACAGAACACAGTGTGATGACTCAATTTTCTATAGGAATCTTGATGACTATTGCTGGGTTTTATTTTAATATTACTGCTACGGAATGGCTTTTCCAAATCTTTGCCATCGGATTAGTAATGAGTGTTGAAGGATTGAATACGGCTGTTGAAAAAGTAGCTGATTTTATTCATCCAGAATACCACGAGCGTATTGGTTTCATCAAAGACATTGCAGCAGGAGCCGTATTTTTTGCCGCTTTAACAGCAATTCTAATTGGTGCAATCATTTACATACCAAAATTCTAAATTTACTACTTTTCAAAAAGAAGAATGGCAAAGAAAATAAAAAGCGAGTCCGATCTTAGCGAAAAAAGATCTTGGAAATTATCAAAAGAATATAAAATTGTAATTGGTAGCCTATTGGTGCTATTTTCAGTTGCTTTATTAGTTGCATTTGTTTCGTTTTACTTGCACGGTCAAGCCGATCAAAGCGCTGTAGATCAATTAGCCAATAGAAACACTGAAGTGTCTAATTGGTTAGGTAAAATTGGTGCTTATGTTGCTGATCTTATGGTCTACCAAGGTTTTGGTGTAGCCGCATTTTTATTTGTTCGTCTGTTTTTCTTAACCGGTTTGTATTTATTTTTAGGATTACCTCTAAGCAAATTGAGATCTACTTGGTTTTGGGATTTATTTGCCATGATTGTAGTATCCATCATCTTTGGTTTCTTCGCCACCTCGGCTCCTGAATTGGGCGGAATTATTGGCTATGAAATGAATTTACTATCCCAAGACTATATTGGTAAAACAGGTACACTCCTATTGCTTATTTTTGGACTAGTGATTTATTTGATTTTTAAAATCAAACTGTCTCCAGAATCCATTCATAATTTTATTGAAAATTCAAAAAAAGAAATTGAATCTAAAATCACTGCCACTGCTGAGAAATCTTCAGAAACCACGGCGGCCATCGACCCACTTCCTATTCCATCATTAGTAGATGAAAATGAGGAGGAATTAGAAGGAATTCATTTAAAATCAACTACTTCTCAATTTGAAATCAATAAAGAAGCATTAAAACCAACAATTAGTTCGTCTTCTGAGATCAATTTAGACACATTGCCTAAACCCATAGTGGAACCGGTATTAACACAAACGTTTCCTACAACCCCTCCTGCTCCTAAAGAACCAACTATCATTACTACAAGCGACGAAGCTTTTGTAATTGAAAAGGCGGAAGAAGAAGATATCGTAGAAGAGAATTTAGCGTCACGATTAGTGGCTGATTTTGGCTTGTTTGACCCCACTTTGGAATTATCCAATTACAAATTCCCAACCATTGATTTATTAAAAGAATACTCAAGCGGCGGAATTACCATCAACCAAGAAGAATTAGAAGAGAATAAAAACAAGATTGTAGATACACTTCGCAACTACAAAATTGAAATTGCACAGATTAAAGCCACCGTTGGACCATCGGTAACCTTATATGAAATTGTTCCTGAAGCAGGGATTCGTATTTCAAAAATCAAAAGTTTAGAAGACGATATTGCTTTGTCTCTTTCGGCTTTGGGTATTCGTATTATTGCGCCAATTCCAGGAAAAGGAACTATTGGTATTGAAGTACCTAACAAGAACCCAACTATGGTTTCTATGAAAAGTGCTATTGGTTCGGCTAAATTTCAAGAAGCTGAAATGGAATTGCCTATCGCTTTGGGTAAAACCATCTCTAATGAAACCTTTGTGGTGGATTTAGCTAAAATGCCTCACCTGTTGATGGCGGGAGCTACAGGGCAAGGAAAATCAGTAGGATTGAATGCAGTACTGACTTCACTTTTATACAAAAAACACCCTGCCGAAGTAAAATTCGTTTTGGTTGACCCAAAGAAAGTAGAATTAACGCTTTTCAATAAAATTGAAAGACATTATTTAGCCAAATTACCGGATTGTGACGACGCTATTATCACTGATAATGCCAAAGTAGTCAATACGTTGAATTCACTTTGTGTGGAAATGGACAATCGTTATTCTTTGTTGAAAGACGCTATGGTGCGTAACATTAAAGAATACAACGACAAATTCAAATCAAGAAAATTAAATCCTGAAAACGGTCACCGCTTTTTACCCTACATCGTTTTGGTAGTGGATGAGTTTGCTGATTTGATTATGACCGCTGGTAAAGAAGTCGAAGTACCTATTGCGCGTTTGGCACAATTAGCGCGTGCGATTGGAATCCACTTAATCATCGCTACACAACGTCCGTCAGTGAATGTAATCACCGGTTTAATCAAAGCCAACTTCCCAGCTCGAATTGCCTTTAGAGTAACTTCAAAAATTGATTCGAGAACTATTTTAGATACCCAAGGGGCTGATCAATTAATAGGTCGTGGTGATTTATTGTACTCTAATGGAAATGATGTGGTGCGTGTACAATGTGCTTTTATCGATACACCTGAAGTTGAAAAAATAACCGAATTCATTGGTTCTCAAAAAGCCTATGCTACTGCTTACCTCCTTCCTGAATTTGTGGGAGAAGAATCGGGTATCAATTTGGATATTGATATCTCTGAGCGCGATTCCTTATTTAGAGAGGCCGCTGAAATTATTGTAAACGCACAACAAGGTTCGGCATCGTTATTGCAACGTAAATTAAAATTGGGCTACAACAGAGCCGGTCGTTTGATTGATCAATTAGAAGCCGCTGGAATTGTAGGTCCTTTTGAAGGAAGTAAAGCGCGTAACGTAAACATATCTGATATGGTGGCGCTTGATGAATTTTTCAATAACGAACAAAATTAATACCCCAATGCAATTCACACTACTAAACAAAACTAAGTTCAGCAGATTATTGTTGATCACCGCTTTTATCTTAAGCAGTTCACTACAAGCGCAAGACAAAAAAGCAAAAGCACTTTTAGATCAAGTTTCGGCTAAAGTAAAAAGTTACAATTCTATCATCATTGATTTTAAATATTCGCTTTCTAACGCCAAAGAGAATATCAATCAAGACAGTAAAGGGAATGTGATTTTAAAAGGAGACCAATATGTGTTGAATTTTATGGGAGTTACCAAAATGTACGACGGTAAAAAAACCTACACCATTGTTCCTGAAGACGAAGAAATTACCATTTCTAAACTAGACGAAAACGACAATACAGCAGTAACGCC
This sequence comes from Flavobacterium sp., assembly GCA_017988155.1. Classification (GTDB taxonomy): domain Bacteria; phylum Bacteroidota; class Bacteroidia; order Flavobacteriales; family Flavobacteriaceae; genus Flavobacterium. The sequence goes on from JAGNSF010000031.1 coordinate 11,523, forward strand.
TTCTAAGATGTTGACCTTTTTCAATTCGGGTTATAAATACACACTTGATGAGGCTACTACGATAAAAGGCAGAAAAATACAGTATGTAAAATTGGTTCCTATGAGTTCCAAAGACCAACGCAAAGAAATTTTGTTGGGAATTGATAGCCAAACCAAAAACATCTACAATTTGATCGAAATTGGTAAAAAAGGAACGAAAACTACCCTAACTGTTAATTCTTTTAAAACCAATCAACCTTTATCAAAAAATCAATTTACCTTTGTCAAGAGTAAATATCCCAATTACTACATCAATTCATTAGACTAAATCCTAGGTGAAAATAATTGACAAATACATTTTAAAAACCTTCCTGATTACATTTACCGTGGTATTTGTAATCCTTTTTTTTATATTCATTTTGCAAACCGTTTGGTTGCTTATTGCCGAGTTGGCAGGTAAAGATTTAGATGCGTTAATGGTCTTGAAATTTCTACTTTTCTCCATGCCGCGTTTGATTCCATTAGTATTACCGCTCTCCATACTTTTGGCATCCATCATGTCGTTTGGGGACTTGTCTGAGAATTATGAATTAGCCGCTATGAAGTCGGCAGGAATTTCGTTACGACGAACCCTCCAGCCCTTATTTATTTTTATCAGCCTGCTAAGTATTGCTGCCTTTTTGTTTGCCAATAGTGTCATTCCGTATGCTGAATACAAATTCATCAATTTCAGAAAAAACATTGCACAATCAAAACCCGCTTTAGCAATTGCAGAAGGCCAATTTAGTGATGTCGGTATCTACAACATTAAAGTCAACAAAAAATCGGGAGAAAACGGCGAAAATTTAAGCGGCATCACCATCCATAAAAAATCAGAACTGGGAGACGGTAGCCGAATTGTTATCAAAGCCAAAAACGGAAAATTAATTAGTAGTGAAGGTTCCAATACCCTTCAAATGATATTAAACAACGGCAACTATTACGAAGACATTCTTCCTAAAAATTACGAGGATCGACCTAAAATGCCTTTTGTAAAAACAGCTTTTAAAAAGAACATCATTACCATCGATATTTCGGAGTTCAATAAGATTGATGTGGATAATGAAAATATCACCAACACCAATACTATGTTGACTACTAGCGAATTGCGATATACTATTGATTCGTTACAAAAAAATTACAAGACGGATATTACTTCGTATACTGATAATATGAACCAACGCGTTGGATTTCAGAAATCAACGCAACCTGAACTGAAAATCAAAAAAACCAAGAAAAAGTTCAACCCCAACCTCTTGGCTTATTTCAATTCCAAACAACAATTGGATATTTTAAATTTAGCCAATAGCAATCTCGAAAGTGTCAAATACTCTATAGAAAGCTCGAATACTGAATTAAAATTAAAACAAGATAATATCAATGGACACTTAATTGCATTGAACGATAAGTTTGTCATTGCCTTCGCTTGCTTTCTGATGTTTTTTATTGGAGCACCCTTAGGCGCTATCATTC
>JAGNSF010000197.1 GCA_017988155.1 Flavobacterium sp.
GATCAAATCAAAGCAGCAACAGACACTTACAATGCAAAAATTGTAACTGATTTAACTTTAGGATTTAAATTAAATAAATCATCTAAATTAAGTATTGGAGCCAATAACTTATTCAACATCTATCCTGATCAACAAGATGACTGGGTAGAAGCTGGTGGATATTGGGATGCTGTTCAAATGGGATTCAGCGGAGCCTATTATTATGCTAGATTAGGATTTACATTCTAATTCAAATAATTGACAAAAAAAATCCTGAGTATGTGCTCAGGATTTTTTTTTATAAAGTTTTTAAAAAAACTATTCGTTGTGTAAAAACGCTTGTCTATTTAACAAAGTTTCTTCTGACTCAACGTGATTATCATCTGGAATACAACAATCTACCGGACAAACAGCGGCACATTGTGGCTCATCATGAAATCCTTTACACTCTGTACATTTTCCAGGAACAATATAATACACATCATCCGATATTGGCGTTTGAGCCGCATCCGAATCCACTTCTGTACCATCAGGTAAAATTACTTTACCCGTAAGTTTAGTTCCGTCTTTATATCTCCAGTCATCAGCGCCTTCGTAAATTGCAGTATTTGGACATTCTGGTTCACAAGCTCCACAATTGATACATTCATCTGTAATAATAATTGCCATATTTTTGAGTCTTAAAGTTGGAAAGTCTAAAGTCTTGAGTTGCCTTATTGACTTTCGGCTTAATTATCCTTATTTTTGTGCAAAATTACAATCAAAACCATTCATAAACAAACATTATGGACTTAGAAACAAAAAAAAATGTTTTTGTTACATTAGGACGCTTTTTAAATCAGTTTGAAGAAAACAAATCGAATAAGGATTTGAGCGTACCAAATAATGAATTGTTTTTTGAAGACTTTGAACAACTAATCCAGTTGTCACAATCGCATAATGGATGGTACACCCCAGAACAAGTTTATTTTTCTATACAATCTTGGGCAAAAGCCTTATCCCAAGAAAATCTAAATCAATGGACTTCGTCTTATGATTTTACAACTACTGAATCCAAAACTATTGCCTTAATTTTAGCTGGAAATATTCCTCTAGTTGGGTTTCATGATTTTATTTCGGTCCTACTTTCTGGTCATAATGTATTGGTAAAAACTTCATCAAACGACCAACATTTGTTACCCTTTTTAGCAAAATACCTTATCGCGATTGAACCTCAATTAGCCAACAAAATTACTTTTGTGGAGGGAAAATTAGACAATTTTGATGCTGTAATAGCCACCGGAAGCAACAACACAGCACGCTATTTTGAATATTATTTCAAAGATAAACCTTCGATTATTCGAAAAAATAGAAATTCAATTGCCGTTTTAAATGGCCAAGAAACCAAAGAACAACTCGTTGCTTTAGGCGAAGATATATTTCGCTATTTTGGATTGGGTTGCCGCAATGTATCTAAACTTTTTGTGCCCAAAGGCTATTCCTTTGACGCCTTTTTTGAAGCTGTTTTTGAATACCAAGATGTGATACATTATGAAAAATATGCCAATAATTATGATTACAATAAGGCCGTTTTTTTAATGAGTAATTACAAATTATTGGATAATGGATTTTTAACCTTAAAAGAAGATGAAAGCCATGCCTCACCAATTTCAAGCGTGTTTTATGAATACTACGAAAATTTGGATGAAGTAGAGAAAAGAGTAGCAACAGAATCCGATTCAATTCAGTGCATTGTGAGTAACAATTTGGTTAAAAACAGTATCCCATTCGGACAGTCACAACTCCCTCAATTATGGGATTATGCAGATAATGTTGATACTATTTCGTTTTCGTTAACAATAAACTAATAAATTGTTCAAATATTTCGATTATTTTAATTGATTTTAAGAATCGATTGTCGAAATTTGCAATCTTAAAATTTGGAACAATCAACTACCATGAAAAAACACAACTACAGCGCAGGACCTTGTATCTTACCACAAGAAGTTTTTGAAAAATCAGCACAAGCCATATTGGATTTCAATAATTCAGGTTTATCTATTTTGGAAATATCGCACAGAAGCAAAGATTTTGTTGCTGTAATGGACGAAGCCAGAGCGTTAGTTCTTGAATTATTAGGTTTAGAAGGCAAAGGATACCAAGCACTTTTCCTTGCAGGAGGAGCTAGTTTAGAGTTCTTGATGGTTCCTTACAACTTGATGAGAGAAAACGGAAAAGCAGCGTATTTGGATTCTGGTACTTGGGCTTCCGCCGCTATCAAAGAAGCAAAGGTTTTTGGAGAAACTGTTGTTGTAGCTTCATCAAAAGAACAAAATTATAATTACGTACCTAAAGGATATACAATTCCTGCTGACGCAGATTATTTCCACTGTACAAGTAACAATACTATTTTTGGAACTCAAATGAAAGAAATTCCAACTACTACTATTCCAGTAGTTTGCGATATGAGTTCTGATATTTTTTCACGTCAATTGGACTTTACTAAATTTGACATTATCTATGCTGGAGCTCAAAAAAACATGGGCCCTGCTGGAACCACTTTGGTAGTTATCAAAGAAGAAATTCTAGGTAAAAACGGTAGAGAAATTCCAAGTATGTTGGATTATGCAAAACATATTAAAGCAGAAAGTATGTACAACACACCACCTGTTTTCCCTGTGTATGCGTCTTTGCTAACATTACAATGGTTGAAAAAACTAGGTGGAATTGCCGCTATCGAAAAAATCAACAATGCTAAAGCAAATTTGATTTATACTGAAATTGACAGAAATCCGTTATTCAAAGGAGCAGCGGCTGTTGAAGATCGTTCTAACATGAATGCTACTTTCTTATTGAACAACCCAGAGCATGCTCCAATTTTTGACGCTATGTGGAAAGAAGCGGGGATTTCTGGATTGCCAGGACACCGTTCAGTTGGTGGCTACAGAGCCTCTATGTACAATGCGATGCCAATAGAAAGCGTTCAAGTATTAGTTGACGTAATGCAAGCTTTGGAAAAAGCAGTTTAATAAATAATTTATCAATTTGAGGATGAAATTACTTCGTTTCTCGCAATGAAATAAACACAATGAAAGTATTAGCAAATGACGGAATTTCTAAAAGTGGAATTCAAGCATTAGAAAAAGGAGGATTTGAAGTGATTACTACCAAAGTAGCACAAGAACAAGTTGCTAACTTTATTAACGAAAATAACGTAAGCGTTATCTTGGTTCGAAGTGCAACTAAAGTTCGTAAAGATATTATCGATGCTTGTCCTGGTATCAAAATCATTGGTCGTGGTGGTGTTGGAATGGATAATATTGATGTAGACTATGCTAAAAGCAAAGGAATCAATGTAATCAACACACCTGCTTCTTCATCTGAATCAGTTGCTGAGTTGGTTTTTGGTCACTTATTTAATGGAGTTCGTTTTTTACACGACTCTAACAGAAATATGCCTTTAGAAGGGGATTCCAACTTTGAAGGTTTGAAAAAAGCGTATGCTAACGGAACTGAATTAAGAGGTAAAACTTTAGGTATTGTAGGTATTGGTCGTATTGGCCAAGCTACTGCAAAAATGGCTCTTGGTTTAGGAATGAAAGTTATCGCTGCGGATAGTTTTATTGACAAAGTAGA
>JAGNSF010000198.1 GCA_017988155.1 Flavobacterium sp.
AATTCGGATGAAATTTTTAAAGTATTTTTTACCGTTCACGATCCAACCACACTGAACCGTCAAGGTGCTGATATAGGAACACAATACCGCTCGGTTATTTTTTATACTAACGAAAAAGAAAAACAAGAGGCACAAAATATAATTAACGCCTTAGAAACATCTAAAGTATACGACAGTCCTGTTGTAACTACAATTGAAGCTCTTACAAAATTCTACAAAGCAGAGGACTACCATCAAGACTATTACAACAACAATAAAAACCAACCCTATTGTAAAATGGTAATTCAACCTAAAATTGAAAAATTCGAAAAATTATTTAAAAGTCGTTTGAAAAAAGAATAAGTTAAATCTTGATTTCACTAGTGCTTTAGGCTAAACTCTCAGCAATTTTCAAGGCACATTTTTCGCCATCAATTGCGGCTGAAATAATGCCGCCTGCATAACCAGCTCCTTCACCACAGGGATACAATCCTTTGATTTGTAAATGCTCTAAACTAATTCCATCTCTCGGAATTCGTACAGGCGAAGAAGTTCGCGATTCAGGCGCATGCAAAATAGCATCATTTGTCAAATATCCTTTCATCGATTTTCCAAATTCGGTAAATCCTTCGCGTAGAATCTGACTTAAAAATCCTGGAAACACCTGCCCCATTTCTACCGATGTAGTACCAGGTACATAGGATGTAGGAGGAATACTAGCAGACACTTTATTCTGAGTAAAATCAATCATTCGTTGGGCAGGAACACGCTGTGTTTGACCAGCCAAATGCCATGCTTTTTGTTCGATACTTTTTTGAAATTCCATTCCGGCCAAAGCACCAAATTTTTCAAAAGGTTTAAAATCTTCTAACTTCAATTCGATTACAATGCCCGAATTTGCGGTAGCTTGATCTCTTTTAGAAGGCGACCAACCATTGGTCACCACCTCACCTGGACTTGTAGCACATGGTGCAATTACGCCACCCGGACACATACAAAAAGAATACATCCCTCGACCGCCCACTTGCTTGACAATCGAATAAGGCGCTGGAGGTAAATGTTCGCCACGGTAATCACAACTGTACTGAATACTATCTATTAACGATTGTGGATGTTCTGCTCGCACTCCTAAAGCAAATGGTTTGGCTTCAATCAGTACTTTTTTGCGATCCAACATTTCAAAAATATCACGAGCCGAATGCCCTGTTGCTAAAATCATTTTATTGGCGGATATAGTATCGCCATTTTGGGTTACCACACCTTGGACTTCGTTATTTTTAATTACAATATCGGTAACACGGGTTTCAAACAAAACTTGTCCGCCACATTCGATTATCTTTTCTCGTATATCTTGAATAATTTGAGGTAATTTATTGGTTCCAATATGCGGATGTGCCTCCACTAAAATATCCGGGGTTGCACCAAAAGCGACTAACAATTCTAATATGCGGGTAACATCTCCACGCTTTTTAGAACGAGTATATAACTTTCCATCAGAATAGGTTCCTGCTCCCCCTTCGCCAAAACAATAATTGGAATCTTCATTGACAATATGGTCCCGATTAATGGCTTTCAAATCACGTCGACGACCACGAACGTCTTTTCCGCGTTCCACCACAATGGGTTTTAATCCCAATTCTATCAATTGTAGTGCTGCAAAAAGGCCAGCTGGCCCCGCGCCAATAACAATTACTTCTTGTTTATTTGTAACATTAGGATAATCCGGAAGTGCTATCGATGACTCTTGAAATGTTTCGCCTTGCAAATAAATTACAACTTTTAAATTGATTTTAATTGCTTTTTGACGTGCATCAATAGAACGTTTTACTATAACAACATGCTGAATTTCATTGATCCCAACTTTAATTTGTTTGGATAAATGCTGTCGTAGCAAGACAGCATTAGCAGCTATTTCGGGACTAACTTGAAGTAATAATTCTTTAGGCATAAGGCAAAGGTAGAAAAACGATTGCTTTTTTAAGGCATCTTTTTAAAAGGATTACGCGCTTCAAATGCTTTCAAAGCAAATGATGCCAACCAATGTTCTCCTTCATAATTACCATCAACTACTGAAGGCAAAGAATAATTCAAATGATAATTTGCTAAAGGAGTAAGATGTGAAAATGACTTTGGGTACTGTTGAATCAAATACAATAGATTCCATGATCGGCTAAAATTTAGTCCATCCAAATGTACCAAATGTCCATCCGTTCTATCTGAAACTTTAGCTACTTCCCATGTGAATTTTGCATCAAAAAGAGGCGGAGCAAATGTTTTTAGCCATTTCAAAAAATCATTTTCCGGCAAAATACGCTGCATTATTCCTATTTCTTCCATACAAGGAGATAAAAAATCAGTCCCACTTGGTTCCCAATTAAAAGGACAATTTTCATCCTTTACAAATAAACGAATCGCATTTTTCTTTATCGAATTTTGGAATTGTATATTATTTGTGAAAACTGCATAATCCCATGCAAAACTCAAACCAAATGCAGAATTAGTATGGGTTCCTGCACGAACAGGGTAGAGCAATTTGGGTAGAAATTCCATATACCGATTTACTATCAAATCCGATAAAGGTTGGAGGTTTTTCGCTAGATCTTGAGCATATGCATCGGGACTACTATACAATTCCATTTGCAGCTTCAACAACCAAGCCCATCCATAGGTTCGCTCAAAGGACTTTTCATGTGGTTTTGAAAGATACGCTATCTCTAGTTGGATATTTTTTTGAGATAAATTGGTTTGTAGCTTATTTATTATCTCTTCTCTGTGCGATAAGTCAGCAAAACGATTTAACAAATACACCAAACTCCAATGGCCATGAACCGAAGAATGCCAATCAAAACAACCATAAAAAGACGGATGCAATTGTTTTGGCTCTGCTATTTCAGAACTATCAGCTAATAATTGTTGTAATTTATTTGGATACTCTTGTTGCAAACACTTTAAAGGCAAGGAAGCCAAATGATTTGCTCTTTCAATACTCAACTCTTGCGAAAAAAGTGACGAACAAATAAAAAGTAAGGGTATCGTAAAATAGCGCATAAAATAAGTTTTGTTCAAATATAATACATTAAACCAAAGCATAACAAAAATCAAAGTATGTACCTTTGCAACTCAATTGCAAAAAATGGAAAGAAAAATTAAATTAATTTGGGATTTTAGAGGACCAGCTGCTGCTAAAACTGCAGAACATCATGAAATTCATTTAAAAGAATATAGTACTATTGAAAAGTTACCAATCAATATCACTGGGTATCAAACACTCAATGATATGCATGCAATTGCCTTTATGGTAGTAACAGACGACTATATGATTTCGGTTCGTGATGCTTTAAAACCTCATCGAGGCGAACTATATGAAGAATAATAAATTAATTAGCCACTTCGCTAATGAATTTAATACGCATCAAACGCAGTTCATCAATATCGTATTCTCCATCAAATTCTTTCAGTGCATCTTCTATTTTATCCGAATATGATTCCATAAAATAGTCGTGAATTTCTTCTTGCTGATCATCATCTAACATGTCGTCAATCCAATATTTGATGTTCAATTTGGTTCCAGAATAAACAATCTGTTCCATTTCTTTTATCAAATCATCCAT
>JAGNSF010000199.1 GCA_017988155.1 Flavobacterium sp.
ATTATAAATAATAATTGAGAACTATAAAAAACTCCCAATCGTACTTGATCTGCTGATTTAAAGTAATTTGCAGTAGCGATTTGTCTTCTTTTTTGATTGAAGAATTCCGAAAAAGTGGTTTTTGCTTTAGAAACAGAAAAACTTTCAGGAGTAAACGCAATGGTTGTGTTTTTCCCGTTAGCAGCTTGATTAATGAATAATTCATCATCTCCTGTGCGAATTTGCATATGGTCGATAAAACCGTTTACATTGAAAAACTCTTCTCTTTTATAGGCCATATTGCGACCTAATCCCATATATGGTTGGCCTAATTTTGCCCAAGAAAAATATTGAATGGTGTTCAATACATTTTCAAAACGAATGATTTTATTTAAGAAAGAGTTAGCGATTTTTTCATATTTACCATAACCTAAAACAATCGTTTTTTGCATGGTGAATTGCGAACTCATAGCAGTAATCCAATCTTTTGATGTTGGGTAACAATCGGCATCTGTGAAAAGAAGGTATTCTTTTTTAGCTGCTTTGATACCTAATGTTAAGGCGTATTTTTTATTCCCCCAAAATGCTTCGTTGTTCTCTACTTTTACTAAACGAACATTAGGATATTGCTTTTCAAATTGTTCAAAAATTTCTAATGTATTGTCACCTGAGGCATCGTCTATTAGAACTATTTCAAAATCAGGATAATTTTGTTCAGCTAAAAGCGGAATGTACTTCACAACATTTTCTTCTTCATTTTTAGCACATACAATCACTGAAATAGGAATTCTTTTGGGTGTAATTTTTTGTGCTTTTGCAAAAGCAAATTGCCCAAAAACACCTAGATAGTATGCCAATTGAATTACGGCTAGTCCAATAAAAATGTATAAAAGTATAAGCATGGGGAAATTGTCTTTTTTAATCGTGTGCAAATGTAGGAATACAAAAACGAATTTGAAATGAATAGGAGGCAATTTTTTATGCCTTTCAAGTAATTTAAAATAGAAGATGGGAGGGAGTAATTGACTTAAATCACATTTACTTCAGCTTCAATGTGAATTCCGAATGTATTAAAAACAGTTTCTTGAATGTCTTTTGAAACGGCCAATATTTCTTGACCAGTAGCATTCCCATAATTCACCAAGACCAATGCTTGATTTTTGTGAACTCCGGCATCACCAAAACGTTTGCCTTTGAAACCAGCTTGTTCAATTAACCATCCGGCAGGAACTTTAACTTCGGTAGCTGAAACTTCAAAGTATTTCATTTCAGGAAATTGTTGGTGAATTTTCTCAAAATCTGATTTGGGTACAATAGGATTTTTAAAGAAACTGCCACTATTTCCTAATTCTTTAGGATCGGGTAATTTACTTTGACGAATTGCAATAACAGCATTACTTACGTCTTTCAGACTTGGTTTTTGAATGTTGTGTCTCTCTAATTCGCCTAAAATATCACCATAAGAAGTGTTTATTTTATGATTGCGTTTGGTTAATTTAAAAACTACTGAAGTGATGATGTATTGGTCTTTGACTTCGTTTTTAAAAATGCTTTCTCGGTAACCAAAACGACATTCCTCATTTTGAAACGTTCTTACTTCTTGATTGGCTATTGCCATAGCTTGACAAGAAATAAAGTGATCTTTGATTTCGGCACCATAAGCGCCAATATTTTGCACTGGTGTAGTCCCTACATTGCCAGGAATTAGCGACATATTTTCTAATCCTCCAAAATTTTGATCAATGGTCCAAAGTACAAATTCGTGCCAGTTTTCACCTGCCTGACTTTCTACCCATACAAAATCGTCATTTTCATCAATGATTTTTTTGCCCTTTAAATCAATATGAAGCACTAAGGCGTCAATGTCTTGGGTCAAAAGCATATTACTTCCACCACCTAAAATAAATTTTTTCTCAGTTGGATTTTCAACTAAAACAGTTTTTAAGTCTGTCAAAGAATGCACTGCAACGAACTGTTTTGCTTTGGCTTCAATGCCAAAAGTATTGTAGTTTTTTAGAGAAAAATGAGAGTGTAGCGTCATATAATAAAATGCTTTTTGAAAGCTCAAAAGTAAGAATTAAAATTCGTCGGTAGTTACTGCTCGATTGATAAAATCGTTCAAAGGTTTTAAAGTGATTAATTTTTTAGACATTGTAGCAACAAAATCTTTTTTCAAGACTTCTGAAATGTCAAATCTTTGACTGGCTTCAAAGCTTTTTAGTTTTAAAAGCTCAATAGCGGGATGGTCTTTTTCGTATCCACGAGGTGGATTTTTTAAAACGCTTGATTCGTTTCGATCAAAATCGCCAAACTCTTTTTTGAAGTTTTTCTCTTCAAGTATTGCTTCCAAATCATCATAGAAAAAAGCAATTTCTTTACGAACCTTTTTTAAATCGGTAGCTTCAGGGCAATAAAATCCTCCGGCAATAAAGCTTTTGTCTCTTTCAATATGTACATAGTAACCCGAACGATTGTTTCCTTTACTACCTGAAGAAAGCCAAACTCCAACATGTGATTTATAGGGTGTTTTGTCTTTTGAAAAACGAATGTCGCGATTGATTCTAAACGTACAATTTTTTATTTCTAATAATTCAAGAGAAGGATCTAAAGGTTTCATTGCATCCAGAAAATTTCCCACCAGTTGTTGGTAGTCTTTTTTGAATGTTTCGTATCTTTTTTTATTGTCTAAAAACCAATCTCTATTGTTATTAGCTTTTAAATCGTCTAAAAATTGAAGGCTCTCTTTGGTTAGCATTGACGTAGTGTTAGAATTGTTTTCTTAAATCAGTTTCGTTAATGTAGCCTGAATGTTGCCATTTCAGTTGCTTGTTTTCATATAGTAGTAGCGTAGGTAATTCGCTAATTTTCATTTCAGCTAGTAAGCTTTTGTTTTTATCAGCATCCAATCGAATAATGACTACTTTATCTGCCATTTCTTTTTCCATTTTCAATAAATAAGGCGTCATTTTTTTGCAAGGCGCACACCACTCAGCATAAATATCAACCAACACTTTTTTGTCAGATTCCAATAAATTATTGAATTCTTTTTGAGTAATACCCACTCTTTTTTCAGTTGGTTTTGATAAACCTTCGGCAGCCCAATTGACGATACCTCCCTCCATTTCAATAATGGTGGTAAAACCTAGTTCAGCTAGTTTTTCAGCTGCTTGGTGACTGCGTCTTCCACTTTTACAATACACAAAAACAGGTTTTGACTTGTCGTATTTTGTTGTATTTGTTGCAAAATCAGCACTTAACCAATTGACGTTTTCTGCTTTTTGGAGATGTTCAGTCGCAAATTCTTCTGGAGTTCTTACATCAAGAATCTGCGCATTAGAAGTATTTTCGATTTCTTTAGTGAATGATACTGGATCTATTATTTTGATGTTTTTTGAAGATTGTCCATTACAAGAAACAATAACAAATGATACTAAACCTAATACAATAGAAGCGAATGATTTCATGATTTAAATAAAAAAATTAGTCAGCTAAAGTACCATTTTTTTAATTTTAATTCAAGAAGGTGGCCTATAAATTAAAAATTGTATACGTCTGATGGGTTGATTTTACAATTGCTTCAGTACGTTCAGGATGTGT
>JAGNSF010000200.1 GCA_017988155.1 Flavobacterium sp.
AACCTGAGTTTTTTGAACCTACGGTTACTTCAGCTGGGTTTGACATGAATTTTTTAGCTATACGCGCTACTTCAGCAGGCATTGTTGCAGAGAATAACCATGTGTTTTTCTCGTCTGGAGTATCGGATAAAATCGATACGATGTCTTCATAAAAGCCCATATTCAACATCTCATCTGCTTCGTCAAGAATACAGAAATTGATGTTTTTAATGTTGACAAGACCTCTGTTGATCATGTCTTGCATTCTACCTGGAGTAGCCACAATAATTTGTGCTCCACGTTTAATTTCTCGGGCTTGTTCTGTAATGCTTGCACCACCATAAACTGCCACTGTATGTAAACCTTTTACGTATTTTGAGTATTGTTTAATCTCGTTGGTGATTTGTAAGCATAGCTCACGCGTTGGTGATAAAATTAACGCTTGTGTACTTCTGTCTTCAGCATCAATTTTTTGAATAAGTGGAAAACCAAAAGCTGCTGTTTTCCCTGTTCCTGTTTGTGCTAAAGCTACTAAGTCTGTGTTTTGTTCCAATAGTACTGGAATCGCTTTTTCTTGCACTTCTGATGGATTCTCAAATCCTAGATCTTTGATCGCAAGCAGTAGCGACTCATTCAGACCTAATTGTTCAAATTTGTTCATATATTATTTTAAATTGGCTGCAAAGGTAGGTTTAAAAAACGATATAAACTAATTTGTTATTTTTTGATTATCAATAAGTTAAATGTTTTTGATTTTGATTTTTTACTCGTAAAGTTGTAGGAAGTGATTTGTTCAAGAATAAAATGAATAAAAACCGCTCGATTTATTTCAGAAAATCGATTAACTTTTTTACTGCAATTCCTCGGTGGCTGATTCTTGCCTTTTCTTCTAGGCTTAACTCCGCAAAGGTTTTTTGATAGCCATCAGCTACAAAAATGGGATCGTATCCAAATCCGTTATTTCCGATACGTTCTTCAATAATTTGTCCGTTTATAATACCCGTAAATAAATGCTGTTCTCCTTTCAGATTCAAACAAATTATGGTTTTGAAATTGGCTTTTTTATTTTTGACGTCCTTTAAATTACCTAATAGTTTGTCAATATTGTTCTCGTCATTTTTAGGTTCGCCTGCATATCGTGCTGAAAAAACGCCAGGCTCGCCATTCAAAGCATCTACTTCAAGACCCGAATCATCTGCAAAGCAATCGTAACCGTATTTTTGAGTGACATAATTGGCTTTTAAAATAGCATTTCCTTCGATTGTGTCTGCTGTTTCAGGAATGTCTTCGGTACAACCAATGTCTTCCAAACTTAAAATCTGAATGGAGTCTGGAAGTAATAACTGGATTTCTTTTATTTTATTTTTATTGTTGGAAGCGAAAACGAGTTGCATGTGATTCATAAGTTAATTAAAAGCCAAAGATATTAGTTTTAGACGTGTAATAAGCAATTGAAATGTGTTTTGGAACGAATTTCCTAGCCCAGATAGAAGTGAAAATCCTTGTTCTGATGAGAGGTTTTGGCTCGAATAGAACAAGATTGTAACGGATAGCTGGAAATCGCTCCATAAAATAAATAGCCAATCAATTCTTTTATAAATTTTAAATAATTATTTTTGCTGCTCGTTAAAAAAATAAACTATTTCAATATATATCATGGTAAAAGATTTATTCGAAAGAATTCAAACTAATAAAGGACCATTAGGAAAATGGGCTTCACAAGCAGAAGGTTATTTTGTTTTTCCAAAATTAGAGGGAGAATTGGGACCAAGAATGAAATTTCAAGGAAAAGATATTTTGAACTGGAGTTTGAATGACTATTTAGGTCTTGCCAATCATCCAGAAGTACGAAAAGCAGATGCTGATGCAGCTATTGAATACGGAGCAGCTTACCCTATGGGAGCTCGTATGATGAGCGGTCACACTAAATACCACGAACAATTAGAGCAAGAATTAGCTGCTTTTGTAATGAAAGAATCGGCTTATTTATTGAATTTCGGATACCAAGGAATTATGTCTACTATTGATGCTTTGGTTACCAGAAATGATGTAATTGTATATGATGTAGATGCTCACGCTTGTATTATTGATGGTGTTCGTTTGCATAGCGGAAAACGTTTTACTTACCGTCACAACGATGTGGAGAGTATGGAAAAGAACTTGCAACGAGCGACTAAAATTGCTACTGAAACCGGAGGAGGAATCTTATTCATCACTGAAGGGGTTTTCGGAATGCGTGGTCAACAAGGAAAGCTGAAGGAAGTGGTGGCAATGAAAAAGAAGTACAACTTCCGTTTATTAGTTGACGATGCACACGGTTTTGGTACACTTGGAAAAACAGGTGCTGGAGCAGGTGAGGAGCAAGGTGTTCAAGACGAGATTGATGTGTATTTTTCAACTTTTGCAAAATCAATGGCTAACATTGGCGCTTTTGTAGCAGCAGATAAAGAAATTATTGATTATTTAAAGTACAATTTACGTTCGCAAATGTTTGCCAAAGCATTGCCAATGATTCAAACTATTGGTTCATTGAAACGTTTGGAATTATTGCGTCAATCATCAGAGATTAAAGATAAATTATGGGTTAATGTGAATGCATTACAAAATGGTTTAAAAGAAAAAGGATTCAATATTGGTGATACAAATACTTGTATTACCCCAGTTTATTTGGAAGGATCGATTCCAGAAGCGATGGTGATGGTGAACGATTTGAGAGAGAATTACGGAATTTTCTTGTCGATTGTAGTGTATCCTGTTATTCCAAAAGGAATTATTTTATTGCGTATGATTCCAACTGCTTCGCACACTTTGGCTGATATTGATGAAACTTTGTCAGCTTTTGAAGCTATTCGTGAGAAATTAGTAAACGGTACATATAAGCAAATTGCTGAGCAAACTAAAGTAGATTTAGATGCTTAATTTATAAACTGACTTTAATAAAAAAATCCACTCGAAAGAATGGATTTTTTTTTGATTGAAAATTTACAATTCTTTTCGAAATGTTTTTCTGCGACAGATGATTTTGGGGTCAAAATTTTTCCACAGTAAATGAATCGCATGATTGTCTGCCAATTCTGGTGTGCGGATGCAATTTTGAATTCCTTTTTCGGTAAATGTCGTATGGTATTCTTTGAAAATAATTGCGTGCACTCCTTTGTTTTGGTATTCAGGATGAACTCCTATTAAATAAAAAGTCACGTCTTTACTATGGTTTCTAGCGTTTAGCAAATGTAAGAATCCAAAGGGAAACAATTTACCTTTAGCTTTTTGCAATGCTTTTGAAAAACTAGGCATCACGATAGCAAATGCTACTAAATTGCCATCTTTGTCCTCCACAAATTTGATATATTCAGGATTGATAAAGCTGATGTATTTTTTCTTAAAATATTCTTTTTGAACATCAGATATAGCCACAAATGAAGATAGACTAGCATAGGATGCGTTGAATAAATCAAACATTTTATCTACGTAAGGCAATACTTCTTTGGTTTTCTTAAAATTGACTGCTTTGAGTTGGTAACGTCTTTTGATAAGCTCTTGCGCTTTGTCAAAATACTCTAATTTAACGTTTTCGAAAGGGAATTTGTTTTCCA
>JAGNSF010000032.1 GCA_017988155.1 Flavobacterium sp.
ATGACGACGATATTAAGGCTAAAGAAGAAATTGGCGGAAAACAGGTTACCGTTGGTCCTAAAATGCAGTTGAAACAGCAACTTGGTGTTGGTTTAGTGTATACTTTTTAAACCACCATTAAATTACAACCTCTAATATCAGAATGATCGAAGCGACCTAGAACTTCAAAACTACCATTGGCGTATTTTTTCCCCAAGTCTTGTGTAGCAATAAACGAACAGGAATTAATATTAGCCAAATCAATGACATTAATTCCTCCTGTTTTTCCTTCTCTAACATAGGATAAAGCATCCTCAGTATCGCGAATACTAATTTGCATCCATGAGGGACATTCAAAAATTCCATCACCTAAAGAGTAGGCTTGAGACAGTAATTCTGTCATTCCATATTCCGAATGGATGGATTTCACCCCAAAGCCATTACAAAGTTGTTGGTGTAACTCTTCGCGAATCATTTCCTTGCGTTTTCCTTTCATACCACCCGTTTCCATGATAATAGTATTTTCTAACTGGAAAGACTGTTTTTCAACCAAATCTAATAGAGCATACGTAACTCCAATTAAAATTACATTTTGCCCAGCTTGATCTAATTGAATTAATTTTTCAATTAGTTCGTCGTAGTTATGTAAGTAAAATCCGCTTTCAGGATGATTTGATAGTTGAATTAAATCATCTACCATGTGAATTAAGGAGGAACCTTCTCTTTCTAAATAGGATGGGAGTAAAGCTAAAATGGCATAATCTTCAATGTTGCCATAGAATTGTGAAAATCCTTTGCGGTAACTCTCTTCATAAATACTTACATCAGTAACTAAATGTTTGCTCGTAATCATTCCTGTTGTGCCACTACTAGTAAAAGTAGTTTGGATCGGATTAGTAGTAGAGACTACAGAATGGCTTTTGAAAAACTGAATGGGTAAAAACGGAATTTGCTCAATTGATTTTACTTTTTGGACATCCGTTTTTAAAAAATCACAAAATTCACGGTACACTAGATTATTCTCGTACTGAAAACGGAATGCTTTCAAAGCTATTTTGTCAAATTGCTTTTGATTACTTATAGTGAATATATCGTGAGTTGAAATCAAGAATTATTTTTTCACAAAAGTAATTGAAATAAATGGGAAAAGAAATGGGTATGAAACATACCTTTTATGGTAGCAAATTTATCGAATAATTAATTTTCGTGTGGCAGCGCTTTCATCTTCTTTAATTTTGATAATGTAAACGCCTGGGGAGAGGGATGAGATATTTAATTCTCGAGCATTCATTTGAGTTTGAAATACTTTCTTGCCTAAAACATCAAAAATTTGAATTTCTTTTTCTGAATCATTTTTTGTTGCAATATAAACCCTACCATTAGTTACAGGATTTGGATACAAGCTCAAACCTTCTATGCTTGACTCTTGCAGTTTAGATTGCTGTTTAACTTCTTGTGCCTTAGCACTGGAAACTAATAAAAGCAAAAACAGAAAAGGAATATAATACAGCTTCTTCATGTTGTTTTTGTAATACTATAAAAGTAGTATTTTTTTTCATTGCTTATACTAAAATGGTAAAAATATCGTTTGTCAAAAAAAAAATCATATTTTTTTAATTTTAAATTAACATTGTAAATCATTGAAAATTAGACTTTTAAATTTATAAGCAACCTTAAACAGGTGCTTTTTTTATTTCAATGTTATCAAATTGTTAAGTAAATGTTTAGTGGATGTAAATTAATTAATATATTTGTTATGTAATTATTAACAATTAAAACCTAACAAAATGAAAAAAATTATGATGATCGTAGTGTTAGTAGTATCTAGTGTAACATTCGCACAAAATAGAGAGCCTAAATTAGAAGAAGTAAACGGTTTAGTTAAAGCAACATATTATCACGAAAATGGTAAAGTTCAACAAGAAGGATTTTTTGCTAACGGTAAATTAGATGGAAAGTGGATTTCATATAATCAAAACGGTGTTAAAATCGCTATTGCTGAATATGCAAAAGGAGTAAAAGTTGGAAATTGGTTTTTCTGGAATAATGAAGGACTTTCTGAAGTAGATTTTTCTAAAGACAGTATTTTATCAGTAAAAAAATGGAGCAATGGAACTGTTGCTTTGAATTAATCTTGTAGTAGATTAATAGAAAAACCCCTGTTAGGATTTCCTAACAGGGGTTTTTTATTTGTTACTTATTTCTTAGTTTGTCCAAGAAGCCCAAGTAGGTTTAGTTGCACCACTTCCAGCACCTGTTTGGTTTGTTACGTATGCAGCAGTTGTATTGCTAGCACTTGTGAAGTTTGTACCATTTACTTTGATATCACCAGCAGCAATTCTAGCAGTTGTTCCAGCATCAGTTGAGATTTTTGCTAATGTAGATATACCTGTAGCATCTATAAATAAGTTAGTGTAAGTTTGTTTACCTGTACCTTCTTTAAAGTTTAATGCTTTTTCAGATGCTGTAAATTTAGCATCAGCACCTTTTACAATTGTCATGTTTACAACTTTACCGTCAGTTAAAGGTAATGCATTTAATGGGTCAGCAGCATTGTTTGATCCTTCAACACCTGCAAATGTTACTCCAGAAATATAAGCATTTGTAACTGTACCAACATATCCATCAGCAAAATCTAATGAGTCATCGTAAGAGTTGATCATTATTAGGTTAGAAGCGTTTACTGAACCTCCAAAGAATTCAATTGCATCATCTCCACTTTCGAAAGTGTAAATGTTTGAAACTTCAGTTCCACTACCTACACCAAAGAAAGATACTCCATTGTATTCTTTTGTAGCACTAAATTTAGAACCAGTGTAAGAGATTTTTAAATAAGTAATTTTTCCAGAAGAATCTGCATTATTATTTCCTCCATATAATAAACCACCTACTTCAGAAGTTCCATTATCACCAGTATTTACTTTTCCATCACCACAGATGATTAAGCCACCCCAGTTACCTTCAGTTGGAGCAGTTTTGCCAGATGTCATAATAACTGGCTTAGTAGCAGTTCCGTCAATGAAAATTTTAGCACCTCTTTCAACAGCAATATACATAGTTTTTGCTTTTTCAGTATCAGCTGTTGGGTCAGATTGTATTGTAGTACCTGCAGGGATAATTAAAGTTGCACCAGATTTCACTACTAATCCACCTGTTAAAGTGTATATTTTTGTTGGGTCTAATGTTACAATTCCGTCAGCGATTTCACCTTTTAAATCATTTACGTTTACTACAAATGTACTTGATGGAGCGATGTCTTCTTTAGTACAACTAGAAATTGCAACAGTTACGATTGCTAAAATTGCTAAAATTGATTTTTTCATTTTTTTAATTGTTTTAATTTTTTGATGTTGTTTTGAATTTTTAACACAGCAAAGAAATAGCTTAAATATTTTTATCAGGTTAAGGATGTATTACTTTGTTGTTAATTATTTTAATGATAATTGTCAAATTGATTAACATTAAAATAATATGTCATCTATAATAAAGTAAAGAGGGAGTCATTATCGATGACTCCCTCTTTACTTATAGATTTTAATATGATTAAAATTTATAACTTACTGAAAAGCTTAAATTAGAACCAAGTTTATATGAACTAACCAATACGTCATTTGACTTAATAGGCGCTTTAGATAGCTGAGAAATTCTCTCATATTTAGCATTTAAAATGTTTTTATAAGAAAAACCTATTTTTAAATTTTTTGTCAAACTTGATTTCAAGATAAAATCTAATCTATCAATTGCTTTGTCAATTAAATTTGCTCTAGCAGAAGTACCTAAAACGGCTAGTTTATCTGATACATAAGCATAAGTTAATGTAGCTGTGATGTCTTTATCATTTTTAAACTCTTTTAAAAACGTGATGTCAGCATTGGCTAAGAAATCAGAAGCGCCTGATAGTTTTGAATTAGTAAAAGTAAAATTAGCTCCAAAACCATTTTCAACTAATACTTTAGTATTACTTAAGTCTTGATCTTGATACATATATGAACCATTAAAACCAGCTGATAATTTTTGTTTCAAACTATCCTCATCGCTACTTACGATTAAATTTTTTCTAACTTCTAATTCAATACCTGCTACTACAGCTTGTTTTCCAGTATTAGCATAAGTAATATTCCCTGAAGATGAGTTAGTAAACATTTCATTAATAGGGTTTTGAATTAATTTACCAAAAGCTGTAACTGTAAGAATTTCTTCTTTACTTGGATATAATTCCCAACTTAAATCAGCGTTATAATTTGTTGAAGCATATAATTTACTATTCCCTTCATAAGTTTGTTGTACATCTTCAAAAAGGATTCTAACTTTTTCTTTAAATTGTGGCAATGTGTAAGTATTGCTTAATGCAAACTTCATGTTTTGCTTATCGTTTAATTTGTACTTAGCAATAAGACTTGGAAGTACTTTAATTGGTGAAAAATATGATTTATCTCCATTAGGCTTAATTTGTGATTTGAAATATACATATTGATCTATTTGTTCAAATCTTCCTCCGATAATTACTGAAAGTTTATCATTAAAGTTATACAATAAATTACCATATGCAGATTGAGTATTCAAATGACCGTTGTATAATTGTAAAAGTTTAGATGAATAATCACCAGAAGCCAAATTGAAATTTGTATTTCCTAAATAAAAATCAGTATTATTGATTCCAGACAACTGAAATAATGTTTTGTTGTTTTGTGGGAAAAATGAATATTGTTGAGAATTAAAATCTACATTTTTCATTCTTCCAGAATAACCTACAGTAAGTTTTCCTTTGTATTCGTCTTCTTTCTTGTTAAAATTATATGTTGCAGAGATGTTTACTGATAATTCTTTTTCATCAAGCGTTTGGAAATAACGGTGGTTATTTATACTAGATGTAGTTACAAAAGTATAGTCACCTGATCCATTTGCTGCTGGCGCAAAAGTATTTTGCATACGATCTGGAATAGTGTTTTTTAAGATACTATATCCAACAGCCCAATCAGTTGTCAAACGGTCATTAAATTTGTGTTTTCCTAATAATTGATTTACAATTAACTGCGTTTTATCAAAAGTTCCACGTTTTACATATCCAATAACATCTACAGATCCTGGGAAGTCCACATTAGTACCTTTATATTCACTATAATCTTGTGAAGTTGAATTTAAAAATAATGATGTAAATAAGATAGAATTTTTACTATTAATTTTATAATCTGCAGTACCCATTACTGTAGAGTTAGTATTATATTTATTTGATTTTTTATAATAATCTACATAAATATCTCCTTGTGCATTAACACTTCCTCTATCGTAACCTTCAATATATTTACTATCTGTATCAAAAGAAGCAGTTATAAAAGTTCCAATGCTACTTTCTTTTCCAAATGAGAATTTTTTACCACCAGATATACCAAAATTATTATTCAAAGTTCTATCTGATTTTTTTCTATCCCAACTAGTTGAAAAATTAGAAGGTAAACTTGTATCACTTGGAGCAGTTACGGTTTTGAAACCAGAGTATGATGGTCCATCTTGCAAATAAAAACCATCTACATTTAGAACGTTTGTATTCGCACCAATGCTTGTTCCAACTTGAACAAATGATTTACCATTCATTTTTTTAGAAACAATATCAATTTTTGCTCCACCAAAATCAGCGTAATTTTGAGATTCAAAAGTTTTACTAATTCCAATTGACTCAACAATATCAGTAGAAAAAATATCTAACATGATATTTTTGTTAGAAGGATTATTAGAAGGTAATGGTAATCCGTTCAATGTTGTAATATTATAACGATCTCCTAAACCTCTTACAAATACACTTCCAGAACTTTCTTGTTTTGAAATTCCACTAATTTTTGTTACTGCAGCAGCTACATCGCTAATTCCTTTTCTTGAAAGTTCTTCAGCTCCAATTGCTTGTTTAATTTGTACTACATTTTTTTGGTCTAATAAAATTGCAGTTTCTTTTTCTCTACTAGCTTTTGCTTTAACCACAACATCTTTCAAAGTGTAGTTGCCTGACCCTAAAGTTTTATTAATAACAAGTGTTTCATTAGCTTTAATTGAAATTGGCATTTCAATGTTTTCATAACCTACAAAGCTAAATTGAATAGTATAATTTCCTGCAGCAAGATTTATGCTGTATTTTCCATCGATGTCAGTATTTACTCCGATAGTTGTTCCTTTAATAAGCACATTGGCAAAAGGAAGAGGTTGGTTGTTTGATTCTTTGTCTAAAAGCGTACCTGAAACTGTACCTTTGTTTTGTGCGAAACCTATTGCACAAATGAATAATGTAATTAATACAAATTTTAATTTCATTTTAATAGTTTTAATTTTTTTGCAAATTAACCGCAGCAATGTTGTTTCGAGGTTATGACTTTGTTATTTTTTCGATAACTTAATATTACCAAATTGTTACTAGATTAAATTTAGGTTAACTCGATTTTCTGTGTGTAAATTATCTATATATTTACAACTTGTTAATCTAAAAAAGTATAACTTAGATTCAAATAAAGGAAACTATGGCAAAGAATAAAGCTAAAATCTTATTGGTCGATGATGAACCAGATATTTTAGAAATTGTAGGGTACAATTTATCTCAAGAAGGATATCAAATTAGTACTGCTGCTAACGGTAAAGAGGCTGTTGCAAAAGCTAAATCAGACTTGCCAGACTTGATTATCATGGATGTAATGATGCCAGAAATGGATGGGATTGAGGCCTGTGAAATAATCAGGAAATTGCCAGAACTTCCTAATGTTATTATCACTTTTCTTACTGCTCGCAATGAAGATTATACTCAAGTTGCTGGTTTTGATGCGGGGGCTGATGACTACATTAGTAAACCTATTAAGCCTAAATTGTTAGTTAGTAAAGTAAATGCTTTGTTACGACGTTTTAATGATCAACAAAAAAATGTAGGTACTTTAAGCGTTGGCGGAATCGAAATCAACCGAGAAGAATACATTATAATTAAAGACGGAATTGAAATTTCATTGCCAAGAAAAGAATTTGAGTTATTTTACCTATTGGCTTCTAAGCCTGGAAAAGTTTTTAAAAGAGAAGAAATTTTAGATACAATTTGGGGTAATGATGTAATTGTTGGAGGGAGAACTATCGACGTTCACATCAGAAAGTTAAGAGAAAAAATTGGAGATGATTATTTCAAAACCATTAAAGGTGTTGGTTATAAATTAGAAGTGTAATCACTTTTTAAAAAAAGTAGTACTTTAGACAACGCATTAATTGCGTTGTTTTTTTATTTAATACAGTTATGGCAGTTAAAAAAAGTTTTAAGAAAAATTATCAATTTGCACTTAAATCATCTTCCTTAATAAGTTTGTTTACCACACTTTTAGGAATGATTTTAATGCGATTTACGTTGCAGCAAGATAAAAACGATGTTCTTGTATACGGTTTGATTTATTTTACTGTTGTATTTGTTTTTTCTTTTTTGGTTTTGCAATACCGCATTGAACGTTTTATTTACAGAAGGATTAAACAAATTTATGATGATGTAGCCTTATTAGAGTCATCAACTATGGGAAATCAACCTATAGCAACCGATATGGAAACGCTTTCGCGAAAAGTTAAAAAATTCGCCTCAGATAAAAAATTAGAAATTGAAATGCTACAAGTTCGTGAGCAATACCGAAGAGAATTTTTAGGTAATGTTTCCCATGAACTAAAAACACCTTTATTTACTGTTCAAGGGTATTTGTCAACACTAACAGATGGGGCTTTTGAAGACAAGACTATTCTAAAAAAATATTTGGATCGTGCTGAAAAAGGAGTCGAACGATTAATTTATATCGTAGAAGATTTAGATATGATTAGCAAATTAGAATCTGGGGAGTTGAATTTAGAAATTTCAGAATTTGATGTAGTTAATTTGATTCAAAGTGTGGTAGACATGTTGGAGATGAAAGCCAATAAAAAGAACATCACACTTGTATTAGAACACAATAATAAACCCATGTGGGTAGCTGCCGACAAAGACAAATTGCAACAAGTAATTATCAATTTAATTGTAAACTCAATTAAATATGGTAGAGAAGGTGGCGAAACCGAAATTTCAGTAACGGGCTTTACTAGTAAAAAATTATTAGTGCGTATTACTGACAATGGTGAAGGAATAGAATCTCATAATATTCCTAGACTTTTTGAGCGATTTTATCGTGTTAATAAAAGCGGTTCTCGTTCAGAAGGTGGCTCTGGATTAGGATTGTCTATTGTTAAACATATTGTAGAAGCTCACAAACAAAAAATTTATGTTGAAAGTGAATACGGAGTTGGTTCTGAATTTTCATTTACAATAGATAGAGCTACAAAAAAAAGGTAGCAATAAATCGTACTTCTTTACATCAATTAATTAGTGTTAATTTTTTTTAAATAAATATTGTTCCTACAAGATTAATTCTATTTTTGTTCTAATGAAAAAATTGGCCAGCATATTACTTTTTTTATTCGTTTTATTTTTAATTACGCCTACTGTTGTAAGTGCGATTGAAAATGATGGGGAAATCTTAGTCGTGTCCAATTTTTCTGAAGAAGAACAAGTTCAAAAAGACATCAAGTTGCTTTTTTATTTTGAACAAATTCCGAATGGACTTTTTTCGCCATCAGTAATAAGCAAATTAGTATCTTCTAAGGATACATTAAAACACAACGATATTTCTTTAGGAATTTTTATACCACCACCAGAACTAAGTTAAAATAGCATTCATTTTAAATCGAAACGTTTAAAATCATTCGATGCACCTTCAAAAGTGTGCTTTGTTTTTATATATAATTTAGTTCAATATCATGTCAAAAAAAATCAATCTTTTTGCCAACCTTAAATCTGATTTTGCATCAGGTTTAGTGGTTTTTTTGGTGGCGCTACCTTTGTGTTTAGGAATTGCAATGGCTTCTGGAGCCCCCTTGTTTTCGGGAATTATTTCTGGAGTTATTGGCGGTATCGTAGTTGGGTATTTAAGTCAGTCTCATATTAGTGTTTCTGGTCCAGCGGCAGGTCTTACAGCTATTGTGTTAACTGCAATAACTGATTTGGGTGCTTTTGATGTATTTCTAACCGCTGTTTTTATCGCAGGTTTATTTCAATTAGCGCTGGGTTTCTTGAAAGCAGGAACGATTTCAAATTATTTTCCTACCAATGTTATCGAAGGGATGTTAGCGGGTATCGGAGTTATTATTATTATGAAACAATTGCCACATGCGGTTGGTTTTGATAGTGATTTTGAAGGCGACCAATCTTTTATGCAGGCTGATGGCAGCAATACTTTTTCTTCTTTGTTTCATATTTTTAATTATGTGCAATTAGGTTCGATTGTGATATCTATGTTGTCATTAGGGATCTTAATTGCTTGGGATAAGGTTTCGTTTCTTAAGAAATTGAAATTAATACCAGGTGCCTTAGTCGCTGTAGTTGTCGGAATCGTTTTGAACGAATTATTTATTAGTTCTGGAAGCAACTTGGCTATAGCCAAAGAACATTTAGTTTCATTGCCTGTTCCTTCTTCATTTGAAGATTTTAAGGAAATTATTGTGACACCTAATTTTAGCGGTTTTTTAAATCCAAAAGTTTGGGTTGTAGGGGGTACAATTGCTATTGTAGCTTCTATCGAAACTTTATTGTGTATTGAAGCTGCAGATAGAATGGATGTTCAAAAAAGATATACAAATACCAATGTAGAGCTTAAGGCACAGGGTATTGGAAACATTATCAGTTCGCTTTTGGGTGGTTTGCCAATGACATCTGTTGTAGTGCGTTCTTCTGCAAATAATAATGCGGGCGCCAAAACAAAAATGTCAGCAATAATCCATGGTGTTTTACTTTTAATTAGTGTACTTTCTATTCCATTTTTGTTGAATAAAATACCCTTAGCTACCTTGGCCGCTGTTTTACTTTTGGTAGGGTATAAGTTAGCAAAACCATCAACTTTTGTACATTTTTGGCACAAAGGGAAATACCAATTTATTCCGTTTATTGCTACCCTAATCGCAGTAGTTTTTACTGATTTGTTAAAAGGTGTTGCTTTAGGGATGATTATTAGTGTAGTGTTTATCTTGAAGGGAAATTTAAATAGAGCCTATGTTTTTAGAAAGGAAGAATACGCCGATGGGGATGTAATTCATATCGATTTAGCTCAGGAAGTTTCGTTCTTGAATAAAGCAGCTATCAAGCAAACATTAAATTCAATTCCTGGAAATTCTAAGGTAATTATTGATGCTAAAGACACGATTTATATTGCACATGATATTTTAGATTTGATACATGAATTCAAATCAATCAGAGCCAAAGAAGAGTATATTAAAGTAAAATTGAAAGGATTTAAAAAAGAATACCAATTAGAGAACAGTGATGATAATCATGTTTCCATTGTACATGAGTACGATGCGTTAAAAAGAGTAATGGTGGAAAAAGAAGTAAAACATTTCGATGTAAAATAACTTCGGTAACTAAAATAAGTTTAATACCTTTAAATTAAAATTGAAATGACAGAATTTTATAAAAAAATATTAGATAATAATAAAAAGTGGGTAGAAGAATCATTAGAATTGGACCCCAATTATTTTGAAGATTTATCCAAAGGGCAAACGCCACCTTTATTGTGGATAGGATGCTCGGATAGTAGAGTTCCTGCTAATGAGATCATTGGTGCGAAACCAGGAGAGGTTTTTGTACATAGAAACATTGCTAATATGGTCATTCATTCTGATATGAATATGTTGAGCGTGTTAGATTATGCTGTAAATGTTCTTAAAGTAAAACACGTGCTGGTTTGTGGTCATTATGGTTGTGGAGGTGTTAAGGCCGCGATGGGAAATGATTCAATAGGAATAATTGACAACTGGATTCGTCATATTAAAGATGTATACCGTTTACATAATCATTATTTGGATTCTATTCTAGATGAAACAGAACGTTTTAACAAGTTTGTTGAATTGAATGTAAAAGAACAAGTATTTGATTTAGCAAAAACATCTATCGTTCAATCTGCTTGGAAAAAAGGGCAAGATTTAACGTTACACGGTTGGGTGTACGGATTGAACTCAGGATTTGTTACTGATCTTCAAGTAAATATTAGCTCAGATAAAGATTTAGATGATGTGTACCAGTTAAAATTTTAAATCCAAATGAGAAAAGTATTTGTAATTTTAGCTGTGTTAATGGCTGTTTCAATTACGGCTCAAACACATGAAATACTGAAGCATAACGGAGAAAAAGTATTGATTAACTATATCAAAACAGACACTACTTTAATTTACTTTTCCAATCCAAATTCTTCAGAAGAAGGTAAGATTAGTACTTATGCAGTACATTCACTCACGGAGAAATCTACAGGTAAAATACAAGTTGTTTCTTCAAAATTGGAGACAAATAAAGAAGTGATTTTTCTGAAAAATAATGAGATTGATGGTCTTCAAAAAGTAGCGCACATCTCTGTATTTCTTGGAAGGCCTAAAGGAATGTCTTTTAACGATTTGAGTGTTTTTAAAAAAAAGCGTTTACAAGAAAAGGCTATTCAAAAAGGAGCAGTTTTTATTGTAATTACTTCTGAAACTTTCGATACAACTCAAGCTGATTTGTATTCCTACTAATTTATATTGAAAATAAAAAAGCACCTTTTAAAGGTGCTTTTTTGTTTTAGAAATTTAACTAAACTATTCTTTAGTCACAATTTGCATCGTTTCTCTACTGATTTGCTTCAATAAAACAGTTTTATCATTTTCAACAGTTTTAGCTGCTGCATCGTCAAAATGGCGAATGGTGTATAGCGTTACATTTTCTTCAAAATCAACTTTGAATTTTTTCGAAAGTACCGCATTTAAATCATTGAAATTCCCGAATTTATCTTCTACACAAACAGAAAAACTGATTGCAGAATTTTGAATTAAGTTGACTTTAATTTTATGATCGTGAAATAAACCAAAAATTTCACTGATGTTTTCTTCCATTATAAATGAAAAATCAATTGATGAAAGCGAAATTAATAATTGGTTTCGTTTTACAATAAAACAAGGCAAATAGGGCTCTAAATCTACTCCTTTAGAAACACTAGTCCCTTTTAATAAAGGATTAATAAACGATTTTACGTACAAAGGAATTTCTTTCTTTTGTAGTGGTTGTAGTGTTTTTGGATGAATTACAGAAGCGCCATAGAATGCCAATTCAATAGCCTCTCTATAAGAGATTTGATTCAATAAGCTGGCATTTTCAAAATAGCGTGGGTCTGCATTCATAACTCCAGGTACGTCTTTCCATATAGTTACGCTTTCTGCATTTAAACAGTAAGCAAAAATTGCAGCAGTATAGTCAGAACCTTCTCTTCCTAAAGTAGTGGTGAAGTTATTACTGTCAGATCCTAAGAAACCTTGTGTAATATTTAAAATTTTAGGGGCTATATTTTTTGCAATATTTTTTTGAGTTACTTCCCAATCCACTTCAGCGTCTCTGTAATTAGCATCGGTTTTGATGAAATTTCTAACGTCTAGCCATTGGGTTTTGATTCCCATAAAATTCATAAAATGACTTAGAATTGTAGTAGAAATTAATTCCCCAAAACTCACGATTTGGTCGTAAACAAAATTATAATTTGGTGATTTATTGTGTGCTAAAAAGTATTCTAAATCAGCAAACTGATCGTTAACGGCAGTAAATACAAGGTCTTTGTCGTTTTCAAACA
>JAGNSF010000033.1 GCA_017988155.1 Flavobacterium sp.
GTATTGCAATGTCTAGAAGGAGAAAACTAGAGGCCACATCGTTATTGAATGAAGCGAAGAAACTCGACAAGCAAAACATGTTAAAAGATCAAATTAGCATGATGAAAGAACAAATGAAGAAAATATAGATTTTCTAGAACCTGAAACAAGTTCAGGTTGACAGATAATCTAGTATATATAGTACGTCTGTCATTCTGAACTTGTTTCAGAATCTAACTGTTTCCATAAATTAAGCCAATTAGGATTAGACTCTTCTATTAAATTTATTTTCCATTTTCTGTGCCAATTTTTCAATTGCTTTTCTCTTGCAATTGCATCATTAATATATTGAAATTCTTCATAATAAACCAATATATTCAACTTATACTTTGCCGTAAATTTTGCTCCTTCTCCAATCACGTGTCTCTCCATTCTGTCATCTATTCCTCCCGTAACTCCAATATAAAGAGTCCCATTAGGTCTATTCGTTAGAATATATACCCAGTAATTATGATATGCTCTATTAGCCATAATTAAATACAGTTAATTTAGAACCTGAAACAAGTTCAGGTTGACAAATACTCTGCTCATGTTCTCGCCTGAAATTCTAAACTTGTTTGCTTAGAATATTCAATATCCTCGAGTTAGAATCTCAATTAATATCCTTCCAAAGGAATTTCCAATTGGTATTTTTTATTCGTAGGATTCAGCATTTTAGTGGTGCGCAACCACGGATTATGAATTTTCAATATTTTATAATTAATCCCTTGCTGAATTGCTAAGCTAGCTAAATCAGTAACTGAACTGTCAATTACAATTTTCTTTGTAGCCACAATTCTATATTGCTCCTCTTCGGTAATTGGAAAACCATATTGTTCTGGATGTTCCATAATTTGTTTCAAAGCTAAAATTCGGAATACGTATCGCGATGTTTCGTCATTGAGTAACAAGTCATAATAATTAGCCACTTTTTGAATATCCAATTGCTTTCTAATTCCTGTTCCACCTGCATTATAAGATGCTGCTACCAAAGTCCAATTTCCAAATTTTTCTTTGGCTTTCAAAAAATAAATACAAGCTGCCTCAGTCGCTTTTTCTAAATGATAGCGTTCGTCAATATTCTCATTTACTTCTAAACCAATTTCTTTGGCTGTATCAGGCATAAATTGCCAAATTCCTTTGGCACCAGCCGGAGAAACAACATTTACTAATCCACTTTCAATTACCGCAACATATTTAAAATCGGCAGGAATTCCATTTTTCTTTAAAATAGGTTCAATTACTGCGAAAGCTCGGCGCGCTCTTTTTAAAATTAACAATGTCGAAGCATTCAAATGTTTGTTCACCAATAACTCTCTATCCAAGCGTTCTTGCACATCAGCAATTTGCAACGGCACTGCTTCTCCTGCAAAATCAATTTTAGCGGGGAAATAATTCGGATTGAATCGCGCAATCCAATTAGAAGGTAATTCTAATTTAGAAGCAAAGATAAATAGACCACTTATTAATACTATTCCGATTAACAGCATTGATTTGCGAATGTTTTTTATTCCTTTTTTCATAAATTCTTTTCTTTTTCTGCATCTAAAAACTCACCTAAAATAATAGCTGGTAAATTTTGGTTTAGCCATTTATATTTACTTAAAATCATAACATGCGTTCCGCCTTTCACTACAATACAATCTTTGATATATTGCATTGGAAATACCTCATCAGCATCGCCGTGAATATGAATTACACTTGTATCAACTTGGGTTCTATCCCACAATACAACTCGTTCAATTGCCCAATCTAAATAGAGAACATCGCGAACCGAAAGATACCTTTCATACAGCTTCAATCGCTGTGCTATGGATTTACCAAAAGAAAAAGCACCTAATTTTTCTATATTCGAAAAAATCGAAGTGGGAATTAATTTATAGGCTTTGGTTGTTTTCGCAATTTTCATTCGGCGAGGAAACTCTAAATTCGTTTTCACACTCGAAATAATAATTACTTTCAGCGGATTTAAAAAAGCTGCCATTTCTTGCACCAAAATTCCTCCGAAAGAAACACCAATCAAAACCGGATTGGGTTCTGTTATTTTTTCAGCCATTCGTTTGGCGTAATTTGGTAATGACTCATCCCCTATTGGCAATTCCCAATCCAAAAGATGCACTTCAAAAAGCGATTCCGGCAAAGCAATGCGCTCAAATATCAACGAACTAGCCGCTAAGCCAGGCATGAAATAAACCGAAATTTTTGAATTATCCATAAATCAGAACACCATTACTTTAGGTAAAAATAAGGATAATTTTTAGAAGAATTCTTTCGAACAGAACAAAGGTGTTAAGTTGATACAAAAACTACTTCTCGATTTCCCTAAGATTTTCCATTTTCTTGTGTGCCAAGAAACCAGCTATATCTTCAAAGTGCTCCACTACTCTTTTGTTTCCAAATTCAAATACCTTAGTGGCTAAACCGTCCAAGAAATCACGATCGTGTGACACTAAAATCAAAGTACCATCAAAATCTTTTAAGGCGTCTTTTATAATATCTTTGGTTTTCATATCCAAGTGATTCGAAGGCTCATCCAGAATCAATAAGTTAACAGGTTCCAACAACAATTTAATCATCGCTAAACGTGTTTTTTCTCCTCCAGAAAGTACTTTCACTTTTTTAGTTACATCATCGCCATGAAACATAAAAGCACCTAAAATATCTTTGATTTTGGTTCTAACATCACCTACAGCAATATCATCAATAGTTTCAAAAATAGAGGCATTCCCATCTAATAAAGCCGCTTGATTTTGTGCAAAATAACCAATTTGGGCATTGTGACCAATTTCGACACTACCGCTATCAATGCCTATTTCTTTCATAATAGCTTTAATCATAGTGGATTTACCTTCTCCATTTTTTCCAACAAAAGCAACTTTTTGTCCGCGTTCAATAACCAAATTCGCATCTTTAAACACCACATGATCACCATACGATTTAGACAATTCTTTTACAATAACAGGATATTGTCCTGAACGTGCAGCTGGAGGAAACTTCAATTTCAAAGCCGATGTATCTACTTCGTCTACCTGAACAATTTCAAGCTTTTCTAACATCTTCACACGTGATTGTACCGCATCCGTTTTAGAAAAAGTACCTTTAAATCGGTCAATAAACGCTCTATTATCAGCAATCATTTTTTGTTGTTCATCGTAGGCTTTTTGTTGGTGCATACGACGGTCTTTTCGCAATTCTAAATAATGAGAATACTTGGCTTTATAATCATAAATACGTCCCATGGTAACTTCTATAGTACGATTAGTTATATTATCTACAAACGCCCTATCGTGCGAAATTACTACAACCGCTTTAGCTTGATTGATCAAGAAATCTTCTAGCCATTGAATACTTTCGATATCCATGTGATTTGTTGGCTCATCAAGCAGAATTAAATCTGGTTTCTGTAATAAAATTTTAGCCAATTCGATACGCATTCTCCAACCTCCCGAAAACTCTGAAGTTTGACGCGTAAAATCTTCCCGAACAAACCCTAATCCAATTAAGATTTTCTCGACCTCAGCTTCGTAGTTTACTTCTTCAATTGCATAGTACTTCTCACTCAAATCCGAAACACGCTCAATTAATCTCATGTACTCATCACTTTCATAATCAGTACGAACGGTCAATTGCTCATTCAGTTCGTCAATTTCAGCTTTCATTTTAAAAATTTCACCAAACGCCTTTGATGTTTCTTCCATTACAGTGGCGCCATCTGTGGTCAATAAATGCTGAGGCAAATAAGCTACAACCGCTTCTTTAGGCGCCGAAATGGAACCTGTAAAAGGTTTGCTATGACCTGCAATTATCTTTAAAAGCGTAGATTTTCCAGCTCCATTTTTACCCATAAGGGCAATTTTATCATTTTCATTAATAGCAAAGGAAACATCACTAAAAAGTGTAGTCCCGCTAAATTGCACAGAAACATCATTAACTGTAATCATGGGTATAGTGAATTTGTTTATTATAAAAGTCAGCTTAAATAGCTTCCTTTTTTGAAGGCGCAAATATAATTCAAATCACTCGTTGTTTGAAGTGTATTGAATACAATTTTATTATTCTTTTACTACCATTCTGACTAATAAAGACTCATTTGTTCATAATAATTGTCAAGAAAAACAAAAAAAATGACATTTAAACCAACTGAAAGCCTAGCATTCATAATTTCAAAAGACCTGATTATTAAATAGTTGAACAAACAAAAATAGCAGAAAATATTGTTTCGTACGATATTTAAGAAAAGGAAGCAGCTAATTCAGAATTTTACAATAGATAAACCAATAACATAATTGATTTATAAATACCACCAACCAAAACCCCACATGTATGACTTCAAAAGAAACTACTGCAATAATTAATATTGCAAATACAGGCATCATTTTGAATCCCTTATCAAAAAAGAAAGAACAAATCCCTTTTTCAGATGTTGCTAAAATTCATATCAACGTACATCATCGAAAATTTATTCTTAAAAGCTTCTTAATTGGATACTTCCTTTTTACTTTGTTTTGTTTACAATATCTAAACTTTGAACTTTCCTTATTTTCAATTCTTATTTTTATCATCAATTTTATGGTGATGAATACGCTAGATTTTAAAACCTACCATTTACAAATTGTTCTAAAAAATAATGCCGTTATCGAGAAACGTATTCCTAAAAAATTAAAATACGAATTCATTACTATTATAAACGAAGTTCGTAATCAATTGCATCTGAATCTAAACCCAGCTTTGTAAATTGTAAATAAAATAGTACTTTAGAAAAAATTTATAAACACTTCTAAATATGCACAGGCTATTTTGTATTTGCTTACTTTTTCTTTTAATTGCTACTCACACTAATGCTCAATTTGATCAATACAAGGGTGAATTTTATCTTTTTCAAGATAGTAAAACCCAAAAAGCAATCATGATTGAGCATGATTCGGTGTTTTATAAAATCCCTTCTAAGCAGTCGAACAGACTTAAACATAACGACTATCCTGAAATTATTTCTCGCTACAATGCGTTTACAATTAAAGGAAAGAATTATTTGACACACAATGGTTGCGGTCCGGTATTAGAGTGGAGAAATGATTCCTTAGTTCGAATTGACAATTCCTTTTTACATCAAAACCAATACGGAGCAGCTACATTTGTTTACAAAAACGAAATCTATTACTTCGGAGGTTATGGTTTGTTTACTTTTAAAAACATTTTAACCAAATACATTTTTAAATCTCGAGAATGGATGTCTGTTCAAACTTTTGGAGACGAACATCCTTCACTACGTCGTGATGCTAACCGAATTTTAATTGGAGATCAATTGTATATTTTTGGAGGACTTGTTGAAAATCCAGATAATTTTTATTTCGGACAAGAAACATCTGACTCCAACGTTTGGAAATTAGACCTCAAAACGATGAAATGGAGCAAAGAAGGAGTTTTTGACCCCAAATACAATACTTTAGATGGATATTTTAATTTTGAAAACGGTAAAAAAGCATACCTATTGAGTAGAGGTGCTAACAACAAATTATTAGAGATTGATATTGAAGCTAATACCATTAAAAAATATATTTTACCCTCACTAGTTAACGTTAAATCATTCTTTTTTGATAAAAAAACGAATGAATTAGTTGTTCTCCATCTTTTGAGTAGCACCGGTCAAAACAAAGTGATTCGAATCCAACTTAATACCCTTCTTAAAAACCCAATTAGTTCAGAAACATTTATAACTAATCCACTACTAAAGCTATTTACCTATCTAGCTATTGGAGGATTTCTAATTTTCCTTAGTGTATTGTTTTTTAAAACCAAAATAAGAACAATAATAAATGATTACAATAGTTTGGTTTTTGACAGTATTAAAAACAAATTAAGCTATAAAAGAAAAAATATCGACTCTATTGATGAAAATGAACTTAAAATAATTTCTTATTTAATCAATAATCAGCAGCAATTCACTGCATTAAATGCTTTAAATGAATTATTCGAACAGAATGAATTAAATGAAAATTTCACAAGCACTGTCAAACGAAGAGAAAATACGCTTACCAATTTAACTACTAAACTTAGTTTAATTACAGGTTATCACGAAAATGATATTATAGAATATCGTAAAAACCCTAATGACAAAAGGGTCAAAGAAATTAAACTGAAAGAGAATTTTATTAAAATAAAATAAGCACAAAAAAACTCGCATTATTTAATGCGAGTTTTTTTTTGTGTAAAATATATTATTCCTTTCTCCACTTCTTAGTTTCTTCAAAAACGTGTTCTAAAATAGTTTGTTCTTGGCCGTCAAATTCTACATTTCGACGACTCATAACTAACTTAGCTGTCGCAAAGGCTTTGCTGGTAGTATAGGTTGTAAATCCAGCAGCACCTCCCCATGAAAAACTAGGAACAAAGTTGCGAGGAAAACCGCTTCCAAAAACATTGGTACTAACCCCTATTACGGTTCCTGTATTGAACATTGTATTTATAGCACATTTGCTATGATCTCCCATAATTAAACCACAAAATTGCAATCCAGTTTTAGTAAAACCCTCAGTTTCATAATTCCATAATTTGACTTCTTCGTAGTTATTTTTCAAGTTCGAATTGTTACTATCAGCGCCAATATTACACCATTCTCCCAAAACCGAATTACCTAAAAACCCGTCATGACCTTTGTTAGAATAACCAAATAAAACCGAATTATTCACTTCTCCCCCAATTTTGGAATAAGGTCCTACAGTGGTGGCCCCGTATATTTTAGCCGCCATTTTTACGCCAGCACCTTCACATAAAGCAAATGGCCCGCGAATTACAGACCCTTCCATAATTTCGGAATTCTTACCTAAATAAATTGGTCCTGTGGAAGCATTCAATGTGACAAACTCTAATTTGGCACCTTCTTCAATAAAAATGTTTTCGGGAGCAATTACATTTACTGATTTTGGGATGGATTGTGATTTTCTATCCTGAGTCAGGAAATCAAAATCAGCACGAATAGCCTCGTCGTTTTTAGAAAAAATATCCCAGGTATTTTGAACCGTTAGACATTCTCCTGAAAAATCAAGTATTTCGTAGGTGTCAAAATCAACTTCTTCTTGGTCTTCGTTGGTAAAGAAAGCAACAACTTCTTCTCCTTTAAAAATAGCTTGATTTGATTCTAAATTTTGTATCATTTCAACCAAGGTAGTATTAGGCAAGAAAGAAGCATTAATCATTACGTTTTGCTCCATTTCCACCATAGGGTATTTATCTGAAAGATACTCTTCTGTCAATGTTGTAGTGGTAGAACCTAAAAACGCTTCCCATTTTTGACGAATAGTCAAAATTCCAATTAAAATATCAGCCACTGGGCGTGTAAAAGTAAATGGCAAAAGTGCATTTCGTGAAGGTCCGTCAAAAAGGATATAATTCATTTTAAGAAATTACAAAGTTATAATGGTCAAAGTTACAAAGATTTTGAAGCAGATAAAAATAAAAAAAGCCCCACAAATAGTGAGGCTTTGTATAATCAGAAACGAATTAAAATTATTTAACGTGTTTCGCGTATTTAGTTTTGAATTTATCAATACGTCCTGCAGTATCGATCAATTTAGATTTACCTGTGTAAAAAGGGTGAGAAGTTCTTGAAATCTCCATTTTTACAACTGGATATTCAACACCATCAACAGTGATAGTTTCTTTAGTTTCTGCAGTAGATTTAGTAATAAAAACGTCATCATTTGACATGTCTTTAAAAGCAACTAATCTGTAATTTTCTGGGTGTACACCTTTTTTCATCGTAATTCTTTTTTATTAGTTTCAATTATAATCGTGCTTTGAAGCTTTTCTTCTAACAGAAAAGGTATAAACCAATTATAACTTTTTGTTTTTACATTAT
This sequence comes from Flavobacterium sp., assembly GCA_017988155.1. Classification (GTDB taxonomy): domain Bacteria; phylum Bacteroidota; class Bacteroidia; order Flavobacteriales; family Flavobacteriaceae; genus Flavobacterium. The sequence goes on from JAGNSF010000033.1 coordinate 7,874, forward strand.
TATTTTGAGTTTGCAAATTTACACTTATTTTTCAATAAACAAATCTTTGTCTTACTTTTTTTATACAACGCTAAATCACGATTTTTCGATACTAATAATATAGGAATTGCTATATTTGTAGATTAATTTTAAACGAGCTTAAAATGGATAATAAAATATCTCCTGCTAAATCAGGTATTTTGTACGGTGTACTATTTGGTGTTTTAATGGTGCTAGAATTTGTTGTTATGTATATAATTGGTATGAAATCATTGGTTGGAACTAGTTTTGGTACAATTGTAAACTTTTCTAATTATTTAATTTTACCTGTTGTTTTTATTCTTTTGGGCTGTAACAATTACAAAATCAAATTCAATGACGGATTTGTAAGTTTTGGAGAATGTTTAAAAATAGGAGTTTCAATTACTTTTATTGCAGCTATTATTTATGCTGTTTTTAATACTTTTTTCAATATTATTTTTCCTGACTTTATTAACGAAATGATAGCTCTTTCTAAAGAATCTATGATTAAAGAAAATCCAAATATGACTTCCGAACAATTAGAAATGGGGATTTCGATGATTAAAAAATTTTCTAACCCGCTAATAGCAATACCTTTTACGTTAGTAATGTACTCATTTTTAGGCCTGTTGTATTCGTTAGTGATTGGTGCTTTTGTAAAAAACAACAATCCTCAAAATATATAATTAATTTAATGAATCTATCTATACTTATCCCGCTTCTAAACGAAGAGGAATCACTGAACGAATTGTACACTTGGATTGTCAAAGTGATGCAAACACACAATTACACCTACGAAATTATCTTTTTAGACGACGGAAGTACTGATAATTCCTGGCAGTGTATCGAACAATTTGCTCAGGAAAATCCGCATGTAAAAGGAATTCGTTTCATGAAAAACTTTGGCAAGTCGCAAGCCTTACATGCGGGTTTTGCAAAAGCCAAAGGAGATGTCATCATTACTATGGATGCTGATTTGCAAGACAGCCCTGAAGAAATTCCAGGATTGTTTGATATGATTACCGATGGAAACTACGACTTGGTTTCGGGCTGGAAAAAGAAACGATACGATTCTGTTGTTGCCAAAAATTTACCTTCCAAATTATTCAACTGGGCAGCACGAAAAACATCGGGTGTGTATTTGAATGATTTTAATTGTGGTTTAAAAGCCTACAAAAATGTGGTGGTGAAAAACGTAGAAGTTTCTGGAGAAATGCACCGCTATATTCCCGTATTAGCAAAAAATGCTGGTTTTAATAAAATTGGTGAAAAAGTAGTACAGCATCAAGCAAGAAAATACGGCGAATCTAAATTTGGCATGAGCCGATTCATCAATGGATTCTTGGATTTAATTACCATTTGGTTTTTATCTCGTTATGGAAAACGCCCGATGCACTTTTTTGGAGCAGCTGGGGTTTTGATGTTTATCATTGGTTTTGTATCTACAGGTTTGATTATTGGTGTCAAATTATTCCGTTTGTACTCTGGTTACGATACCATATTGGTAACAAATAATCCACTGTTTTATATCGCGCTCACCGCTATGATTATTGGTTCGCAATTATTCCTAGCTGGGTTTTTAGGCGAAATAATTCTTCGTACAAAAAATAATGAAGAACGTTATAAAATAGCTAATGAACTGAATTGAAAACTAATTTGAATTGAATGCCTAAATCCCAAATCATTACCCAAAAAATTATCGAAATCAGAGGTCACAAAGTGCTACTCGATTTTGATTTAGCTGAATTATACACTACAGAAACAAGAATATTGAAACAAGCAGTACGGCGTAATAGTAGTCGATTTCCAGAAGACTTCATGTTTGAGTTGACGGAAGAAGAATGGATATCTTTAAGATCACAAATTGTGACCTTAAAAACAGGAAGAGGTCAACATTCAAAATATTTGCCCTTCGCTTTTACAGAACAAGGCGTAGCAATGCTTTCAAGTGTATTGAACAATGAAAGAGCCATTGAAATTAATATTGCCATCATGCGGAGTTTTGTTTCGCTTCGAAAATTCGCACTGACGTATGAAGAATTAACAAAACGAGTAACGGAAATTGAGCAACAATTTCCTGATATTTATAAAGCACTGAATCATTTGATGGATTCCAAACAACAACATCAAATGCAACAAGAACGAAAAAAGATTGGTTATACCAAATAATAGACATAAATGGAAATCAAACAAACTATTTTAGACAAAGTAAACGAATGGCTCTCGCCTAATTTTGACTCAGCGACTCAAAATACAATTAAAGAAATGATGACTTCGGCTCCACAAGAGCTAGAAGAAAGTTTTTATAAAAATTTGGAGTTTGGAACAGGCGGAATGCGAGGAGTTATGGGAGTTGGAACTAACCGTATTAACCAATACACCTTAGGGAAAAATACCCAAGGTTTGTCTAACTATTTGAAAAAAGTATTTCCTGGAGAAAATTTACGCGTAGCGATTGCTTACGATTGCCGACATAATAGCAATACTTTAGCTAAAGTAGTTGCTGATGTATTTTCTGCCAATGGAATTCAAGTTTTCTTATTTTCAGAATTGCGTACAACTCCCGAATTATCATTCACCGTAAAATATTTGAATTGTCACGCAGGAATTGTGTTGACTGCTTCTCATAATCCACCAGAATACAACGGATACAAAGTATATTGGCAAGATGGAGGTCAATTAGTACCGCCTCAAGATGGTGAGATTATTGAGTTAATCGAAGCCTTGAATTATGACGAAATCAAGTTTGAAGCCAACGCGGATCTCATTCAATATATTGGAGCAGAAGTCGATGCTGCTTTCCATGAATCTACTATTGAGAACGCCAGTTTCAAAACAACACCAGCAGCAGCCAAAGAAAACTTAAAAATCGTATACACTTCGCTACACGGAACTTCAATTAAATCGATTCCTACTGTTTTGGCGCTAGCGGGATACTCACAAGTTCATATTGTTAAAGAACAAGCAGAACCAAACGGAGATTTTCCGACCGTTAAATCTCCAAATCCTGAAGAACCAGAAGCTTTAAGTATGGCAATGCAATTAGCTGAAGAAACAGATGCTGATATTGTAATTGGTACTGATCCTGATTCAGATCGTTTAGGCGTAGCTGTAAGAAATACTGAAGGTAAAATGATATTATTGAATGGTAATCAGACAATGATTATCATGACGGCATTTTTATTAGAACAATGGAAACGAGCCGATAAAATTACTGGAACTGAATTCGTAGGTTCGACAATTGTATCGACTCCGATGATGCTCGAATTAGCCTCTGCTTATGGAGTGGAATGCAAAGTTGGGTTGACTGGTTTCAAATGGATTGCCAAAATGATTAAAGATTTCCCTAACCAAAAATTCATCGGCGGTGGAGAAGAAAGCTTCGGATTTATGGTGGGCGATGCCGTTCGCGACAAAGATGCGGTGGGCGCTTCGCTTTTAGTATGTGAGATTGCAGCTTTAGCGAAAGCCTCAGGAAGTTCGTTATATGAAGAATTATTAAATTTGTATGTGGACTTTGGATGCTACAAAGAGCATTTGATTTCGTTAACCAAAAAAGGAATTGACGGACTAGCCGAAATCAATCAAATGATGATTGACTTGCGTGAAAATCCTGTTGATGAAATCAATAGTCAACGTGTGGTATGTATTGATGATTACCAAAATTCAACTTCATTAAATAGAATAACAAACGAAATTGAGCCAATTACTATTCCGAAATCGAATGTATTAATTTACTACTTAGAAGACGGTTCTAAAATTTGCGCGCGTCCTAGTGGAACGGAACCAAAAATAAAATTCTATTTTAGTGTCAACACCACCTTAGACAAAGTGGAGGACTTCCAAACTGTTGAAGCTGAATTAGACCAAAAAATTAAAAATATAATCGCAGCAATGCATTTGAACTAGATGGATCAAAACATAAAAAAATTAATCCCTTACACTAAACCTTATAAATCACACATCATTTGGAATGTGGTTTTTAATATTTTGTATGCTTTATTCAGCACACTTTCCATGATAACAATGTTTCCTTTATTGGAAGTATTGTTCAAAAAAAGTGAAGCTGTAATCAAACAACCGCATTATACTGGAGTTCTTAATTTGGGGCAATATGGAAAGGATTGGTTGTTTTTTACCATTTCGGATTTAAATCAAAAACAAGGACCGCAATTTGCTTTATTATTAGCTGTCGTTTTAGTTATTGTAACCTTTTTATTGAAAAACCTTTTTAATTATCTGGCTTCGTATCATATTACTCATCTAAAAAATGGGGTATTGCGCGATTTGAGACAAAAAATGTATTATAAAATAATCGACTTGCCTATCTCCTATTATTCTGAAAAAAGAAAAGGAGATATAATGGCTCGAATGCTTGGTGATGTAAATGAAGTACAAAATTCCTTCTTTTCTATTTTAGAACTCATCGTAAAAGAGCCGTTAACAATTGTGTTTACTATAATTGCAATGTTGAATATTAGTGTAAACCTGACACTGTTTGTTTTTGTTTTTATTCCTATTTCTGGATTTATCATTTCGAAAATAGGAAAAAGTTTAAAATCAAAATCCACTCGTGCACAACAAGAAAGTGGTTATTTCATCTCATTGGTAGAAGAAAGTTTAAGTGGACTCAAAGTAGTTAAAAGCTACAATGCCGAAAGCCTATTCAAAAAACGATTTGATAATTCAATTAATACATTAATGAAAATTACCAATAGCATTGGAAACAAAAACAACCTAGCTTCGCCGATGA
>JAGNSF010000201.1 GCA_017988155.1 Flavobacterium sp.
CCGCACCAAGTGAGGCAAGAATAACTGTTTTTAATATATCTGATGAACCCACGTTCACAGCTACGGTTAAAACCGTTCCGGAAACAGTACCCAAGATTGTTCCGCTTTCTATGTTATTATGTGTTGACATAATTTAATTATGCTTTGCCAGCATCTGCTTTAGTTAATTTTGAACCACATTTTGCAAGAACATTTGGAAATGTGAAGCCCTCATCTGTTCTGAAACCATCAATTTTAATTTCCATATTATCCTTGATGATAACTGTATTTTCGGGCTTATTTGTTTTAATGGCTTTTGCTTTTGCATCAAATACCTCTACCATTCGACTGCTTTTTTTATCAAAAGCTTTAATTTTAACTTCAACTTCTAAAGTTGCAGTTTCCTTATTTTCTGTTTCACACATTTTTTTAAGTTTTAGATTTTGCCAGAATCGGCTTTTGTTAATTTTGAACCACAACGCTCGTGAATACTTACGTCAACATCAGGTATTTTACCTGAATCAGCTTTTGTCATTTTTGTTGTTACCCAAATTTCATGCGATAAATCAGCATTATAGCCAGCATCTGCTTTTGTTGATTTGATTGTATCAGTAGTAACTGTCAAGATGATCTTGCCATTACATGGCGGGTCATCTTGATTTTCGTGGTTTAACACTTCTGCATTTTGCTTATCCAAAGCAACATTTTTGTCGCATGGTATAATTTGTAACTCAACTTTTACTTGAGATTTTTCGGATTGATTTTTTTCTTCGGTCATTTTGATAATGATTTTAATAGTTATGATTCAATTGTTTTTTACTACTGGAGAACCTTCAGTAGTTGTTACCGCTTGGCTTATTGCAGTTGCTACGCTTCCTGCTACAATTAAATAACCGCCAATGGTTACAATAAGTGTAGGGATAGCAATTGGCGATGCCACAATAACGCCACCTGCGGCGGCTAATCCTAAACCAATATTTCTTAATATTTTAAAGAACTTTGGTGTTGGTGCTTTTAATCTGTCAATGAGTTTCATTGTTTTCTTTTTTTAATGATTGATAATAATTGATTTAAAACAGCCTTGGGCTATTCGCCCAGGGCTGTTTGATTTTAAGATACTTCAACAATGCTCAAAGCATTGAAAGCTCCATTTTTGAGAGAGTATTGAACTGCGTTCACCATTTGGAAAAACTCTATTTGTAATACAAATAAATTTGTACCTGCACCAACTGGTGGCGCTGTTGGAGTTAAAATAACATTTGTTGAAACTGCATTAATTGGCAAATTAATTACGTTTGACAATTTTACATCCGAAACATTATTTGTAAAATCCACTTTTGCCCAAGAGCCTTTTAAATTGATATGCGTTGCGCCTGCGGGAAACGCAATATCATTTATAGGCACAAGTCCATTAATGGTAATTACTCCAGTTAATGGAGCTACAACAAATGGTTTGAACAAGATGCTTCCCAAAATAGCCTTGTTATTGAAATTAAAGCCTTTTAACAACGCTTTTGCAGGAGCTAGTGCAATTGCAACGCCAACTGCTCTCTTGCCTCTTACAGAGGTTGCATCAAGATTTTTAACGTCAGTCATTAACTTCGTTAATCGAGCTGTTACACGATTATCTGATGCTGTCATTAACATGGTTCTTAATGTACTTCGTACTAATTTGCCAGAAGTAGCAGACGAACCAAATTCAGCTCCATTTTCTCGTGTTCTAACAAAAGCAGGGTCGTTTGCGATGCGAGATGCATCAACACCACCTTTTTCACGAGCCAAATGGCCGTCTTGTGTTTTGTAAAAGGAAATATCTCCGATTTTCCCTTTTAATTTTATAATGCCTTTTTGCTGAGCCATTTTATAAATTTTATAGATTAATACTAATTGAATTGAAAGTGTTGCAACACACCAAACTAATTTTATCGCGAATAAATTTTGTTTGACAATACAAAAGTAGATTCGAAATTTTCTGCAATCAAATAGGTCGTTCCGACTTTACACATTTTGTTAATCTTATTCCGATTTTGCCGTTTTATTCCACATATGAATACATTATCTTTGTTTGTACCATAAGTATGAATAATGTATAGATAAAGCATGGATAGTGTATGAATAGCCCAAATCGTATTTGCATATATCCAAAAGATATTATGCGCTTAACAGGAAAAAGTGAACGATTTGGCAGAAAGCTTCTTGAAAGAATAAAGGAGAAAAATGCCAAAGAAGAGCACCAATTTGTAACAATTAAAGAATTCTGTGTTTACACAGGTATAGATTTAACAGATGTTATGGCTAATATATCAGCTTAAAAACTATTAAATTAAGGTTGATTTAGTTTGTTTAGGTTAGTTTTTATTTGTACATTTACAACAACCAAGTTCATTAACAAACTGTATTAAAGTATATATAATAGGTGGCATTTTCGGTGACATTCATTATTTGAAAAATATTAAGAAGCTGATTTTCAGTTACTTTCACACTTATAATTTGTTCCCGTCCGGACCGCAAAATCCTGGTAAGAAATTATCAGGATTTTTCGTTTTATGACATTTCAATCTGTAATAAAATTAACACATTTAAACTTTTTATATATTTTTGCGTTCTAATTTGGCATGGCCATTGTCTTATCTTTGCCATTACTAATTGAAATCATGTTTCTGTTTGAAACAATAAAGAAAAATGTTACTATGAAAAAAATATTCTTATTAATAACAACAATCACTATATCTGCATTCAGTTCTTTTGCTCAAGATCAAGATCCTAAAGCTAAATCTATCCTTGATGATTTAAGTAAAGTAACAAAGGCTTATAAAACAATTACATCGGAGTATATCTTTACGATTTTAAATAAAGATAAAAAACAAACTGAAAAACAAACAGGTAAAGTTCAAGTAAAAGGCTCTAAGTTTAAATTAGATATTCCAGGAAATACAATTGTTTGTGATGGTAAAACCATTTGGGCTCATAACAAAGATGCAAATGAAGTAACTATTAAAAACTTTGACGCTAATAACGAAGACCAATTAAATCCATCTAAAATTTTTACGATGTATGAAACTGGCTATAAATATAAATACGAAAAAGAAGAAAAAGTTGGTGCAGCTACCTGTCACGTCATTACACTTTACCCTTCGGTTAAGCCTGAGAAAAAGAAGTTTCATACGGTTAAAATTTATGTAGATAAAGTTAAGAAGCAAGTTGCTAAATTGGCGATGATGATGAAAGATGGTAGTACGCAGAGCTACGAGATTAAATCATTTAAACCAAATTCAGAAATTGCTGATAATGTTTTTGTATTTGATTTGAAAGCTTTTAAAGCAGATCAAATTACTGACGAAAGAGATTTGTAATAGCTGATGCATTTTGGACTCATTGGCAAGTCGTTGTCACATTCATTCTCTAAAACTTATTTAGAAGAAAAATTTATCAAAGAAGATAAAGACGGTTTTCAATACTCAAATTTTGATTTAGAAAACCTAGATAATTTACTGCAAATTATCAC
>JAGNSF010000202.1 GCA_017988155.1 Flavobacterium sp.
CAATGATAAAATTAAATAGCGAGTCCCAAAATTAATTTGATTTCTTTATTACTTTTTGAAATTGATTTCTGAAAGTGCTATTGAAATTGATTTTTGCCATTGTTATTCGTATGTTTGCATTGTTGAAACAAAACCTATGAATACCAATATCACCGAAAAGAGTTATAAAAAACTGTCGATTCAAGTTGCCTTGGATGGACTTTCTTTTTGTTGTTTTGACACCTTAAACAATACGATTACCTCGTTCAACGAAGTACGTTTTGATACGTTTCACAAAGCGACTAAAACTGAGGATTTATTTGCCGATGCTTTTAGTGATTATCCTGAATTAAAGGATTCGTATGACGAGATTCTAATTATACACAATAACAATCTCTCTACATTTGTGCCTGAGCCATTGTTTGACGAAAACTTTCTAGGCAGCTATTTGCAATACAATACTAAAGTTTTTGAAACTGATTTTTTTGCTTTTGACGAAATTGCCAATTGCCAAATGAATACTGTTTATATTCCGTATGTAAATATCAATAACTTTTTTATTGACCAATTTGGCACTTTTGATTACAAACATGCTAATTCTATTTTGGTTTCCAAATTATTAATTGGATCCAAAAACAATCCAGAAAAGAAAATGTTTATTCATATTAATTCTGGTCATTTTGAAATTATTGTTTTACAAAATCAGAAACTATTATTATTCAATTCGTTTGAGTATTCAACTCCTGAAGATTTCTTGTATTACATTTTGTTTACAGCAGAACAATTAGGTTTAAATCCAGAAGAATTCCCGTTAGAACTGATTGGAAAAATAGATACTGAAAGTGACTATTATCAATTGGCATATAAATACATTCGTAATGTATCATTAATAGATATTAGTGATTTACAAGCTAAAAATACTTTTTCAGAAGCGGACAATAGAAATCACTTTATACTTTTTAATTCATGAGAATTATTTCAGGCAAATACAAAGGCCGACGCATATTTCCTCCAAAAAACCTTCCTGTACGTCCCACAACTGATATGAGTAAAGAAGCATTATTCAATGTTTTGAATAATCATTTTAGTTTTGAAGGATTAAAAGTATTGGACTTGTTTTCAGGAACAGGAAACATCAGCTTTGAATTTGCATCCAGAGGTAGTTCGCCCATCACTTCCGTAGATGGTGATTTTGGTTGTGTAAAATTCATCAAACAAATTGCTGCTGAATTTGATTTCAATATTGCTGCTACCAAAAGTGATGTTTTTGCTTTCCTTGAAAAAAACAAAACGACTTACGACATCATTTTTGCAGACCCTCCTTATGGTTTAGACCAAAAAACCTTCGAAAAAGTAGTTACTTTAATTTTTGAAAGAGGACTTTTAGAAGAAGATGGTATGTTGATCATTGAGCATTCCAAATATACAAAAATGGAGCATTTAGCTCATTTTTCTTTCCAGAAAAGTTATGGTGGATCTTTCTTTAGCTTCTTTGAGATTGCAACTTCGGAGGACGAAGAATAGTTTTTTCCTCACTAATAAAAAAAGCAGACCTATAAGCCGGATTCTGTCTCCGTAAACGGAGCCTTATCATTTATCTAGATCTTACATTACTGTAAGACTCAAGCTATCTACCCTTCAACAACGGACGAGAAGCCCTTAAATGCTGATATACTTGATATTTCACCGCATAGAGTTTACCTGGTTTCACTACAGCATTACCTGTACATACTTTCTGTTGCACTTGTCCTAATTCATTTCGAAAAATCGAGACAAACCGACGGGTGTTACCCGCTATGCTTCTCTGTGGTGTCCGGACTTTCCTCCCTCCTAATGAATCAGGACGGCGATAAGGCGGTCTGCGGGACAAATTTACAACTTTATTTACGGTAAATCATAATTGATTCTTTCCCTATTCTATTTTACTACTATTCGGATTGGGATTATTGTTAGTAAATTGGGGATAAGTCATCTTGTAATTGGAGTAAAGCTGTTGCTTTTTGAAATTTCATATCCTATATTTGCTATCTAATACCAATTCAATGGAACAATTTATAGTATCGGCGCGTAAATACCGTCCACAAACATTTAAAGATGTTGTGGGTCAGAAGGCCATTACCAATACTTTGTTGAATGCCATTGAAAACAATCACTTGGCCTCTGCCCTTTTATTTACTGGACCTCGTGGTGTAGGTAAAACTACTTGTGCACGTATTTTGGCACGAAAAATCAATCAACCTGGATACGATGACCCGAACGAAGATTTTGCTTTCAACGTCTTTGAATTGGATGCAGCTTCTAATAACTCAGTAGATGATATTCGAAACTTGATTGATCAAGTGCGTATACCACCACAAACTGGACAATACAAAGTGTACATCATTGATGAGGTGCATATGTTATCTTCTGCCGCTTTTAATGCGTTTTTGAAAACTTTAGAAGAGCCGCCAAAACACGCCATCTTTATTTTGGCTACGACCGAAAAACACAAAATCATTCCAACGATTTTATCACGTTGTCAAATATTTGATTTCAAAAGAATTACCGTTAAAGATGCTAAAGAACATTTAGCAGAGGTTGCTACAAGTCAAGGAGTTCAATTTGAAGACGACGCTTTGCATATCATTGCCCAAAAGGCAGATGGTGCTATGCGTGACGCTTTGTCTATTTTTGACCGAGTAGTTTCTTTTTGCGGGACTAATTTGACTCGTCAAGCGGTAACAGAGAATTTGAATGTTTTAGATTACGAAACGTATATCAATGTAACCGAATTGATTTTGGAAAACAAAATTCCAGAATTATTAGTTGCTTTTAACGAAATCCTTGCCAAAGGATTTGATGCACATCATTTTGTTGCTGGATTGGCTTCTCATTTCAGAGACTTATTGGTTTCTAAAAATCCTGCTACTTTATCTTTGTTAGAAGTTGGAGAACAAGCACAGCAGATGTATGGTGTTCAAGCACAAAAATGTGACACCAATTTCTTGTTGAAAGGAATTGAAATTGCCAATGATTGTGATTTGAAATACAAAGTCAGTCAAAATCAACGATTACTTGTTGAACTTTGCTTAATGCAATTAGCCTCCATCACTTTCGATGGAGAAAAAAAAAAGTTGAGCAATTTATAATTCCGCCCACTTATTTTAAAAATTCAGCCTATTCAATAGTTGAAGTAGTTAAAAATACTGAAACTCCAAAAGTAGCTGAAGAAGTCATAGCTATTCCTTCACTAAAAATAAAGGAAGAACTTCCTGTTGAAGCTATCGAAGTTCCTAAAACGGTAAGTGAAACCGTTATTACAATTCCAAAACCTACTATTCCAAACGAATCAGAGTCTAAAGTTTCTGCATTGTCTTTATCAAGTATTCGAGCTAAAAAAGCTTTAGAAGAAAGTTCAAAAACGTTTGTAAAAGAAACCGTTCATTTACCCACAGAGCCATTTACTGAAACAGAAATGTTGTTGCAATGGAATAAATATGCGCAACGTTTGGGAGACA
>JAGNSF010000203.1 GCA_017988155.1 Flavobacterium sp.
CTACTTCAATAACTTCGCCTGCCTGTAAGTCATTCAAACGTACATTTCCCACACGAACACGTACCAAACGCAAAGTAGGAAAACCTACATAAGCTGTCATCTTACGAACCTGTCTGAACTTCCCTTCATTAATTGTAATGGAAACCCAAGAAGTAGGTCCGTGACGTTCATCCCGAATTTTTTTTCCTCTATCGCCAAAAGCAGGAACTTCATGAATTAAAAAGGCTTTGCAGGGTTTAGTGATGTATTTTTTACCATTAAATCCTATTTCAACACCTTTTTGCAATTGTTCCAGAGCTTCTTGATGAATTACACCATCTACTTGCACATAGTATTCTTTTTCCACTTTCTTGCTACGAACAATTTCGCTCATCATACCGTCCGTAGTCAACAATAATAAACCTTCCGAATCTTCATCCAAACGACCGATAGCCATTGTGCCTTCTGGAAATGGGTATAACTCTCCCAAAAGTCGTTTCTTTCTTTTTAATTCATACACAAACTGACTCAAATAGCCGTAGGGTTTATGAATAATAAAATGCTGATGAGACATGCGCTTTCAATTTGCAGCAAAAGTACATTATTATTGAAGAAAAAATAATTATTTTAAAGCAGCAAATTCAGAGAATTCCCTACTTTTACTCCATACTAAATTCATCATTTCTATGACAGCTATTCTCCCTGTTTTATTCGGTTTTATAATCGCATTAGCCATTGGAATTTACATTGGCAAACTCATTTTCTCTGCTAAAATGCAAGCTGAAAAAATTAGTTTGGAAGAAAAAGTTTTAGCAAGTCAAGCTCAAATTCAAAACTTGAAAGAAATCCTAGAAAAAGAAAGAAGCGAGAAAGAAGTCATTCGGAACGAGAAAGACAGTTTGGCTATCCAATTGTCCAAAAAAGAAGTTGATTTTGAAAATCTATGGGAACGCAATAAAGAACAAAAACAAGAAGTAGAACAGCTTCAGGAAAAATTCACCAAAGAATTCGAAAATTTAGCCAACAAAATATTAGACGAAAAATCGAATAAGTTCACTGAGCAGAATAAAGAAAACATGCAAAATATCTTGACACCGCTACAAGATAAAATTCAATTATTCGAAAAGAAAGTCGAAGACACTCACAAGGAAAGTATCGATTACCACGCGGCGCTACGTCAACAAATTTTGGGCTTACGTGAAATGAATCTTCAAATGAGCAAGGAAACGATCAACTTGACAAAAGCCTTAAAAGGTGATAGCAAAATGCAAGGGAATTGGGGCGAATTGGTTTTAGAGCGTGTTTTAGAAAAATCAGGTTTAGAAAAAGGTCGTGAATACGAAGTGCAACAAGCCTTTACAACTGATGAAGGAAATCGTGTATTTCCAGACGTAGTGATTAATTTGCCCGATGGCAAAAAAATGATTGTTGATTCAAAAGTATCGTTGACCGCTTACGAAAAATACATCAATGAGGAAGACGAAGAACTAAAATCCAACTACCTTAAAGAACACGTCAATTCGATCAAACGCCACGTAGAACAACTTGGCAATAAAAATTACCAAGACTTGTACCAAATTGAAAGTCCTGATTTTGTGTTACTATTTATTCCTATTGAACCTGCATTTGCTATGGCATTAAACGAAGACACTTCTTTGTACAACAAGGCTTTTGAAAAAAATATCGTCATCGTAACTCCTGCTACTTTATTAGCTACTTTACGCACCATTGATAGTATGTGGACCAATCAAAAACAACAAGAAAATGCGTTAGAAATTGCGCGTCAGGCAGGAGCTTTATATGATAAATTTGAAGGTTTTGTAGCCGATTTAATTAAAATTGGAAAGAAAATTGACGAGAGTAAAGTCGAATATGCTGGCGCAATGAATAAACTAGTAGAAGGTAAAGGAAACTTAATAAGCAGTGTGGAACGTTTGAAAAAAATGGGAGCCAAAGCCAAGAAAGCATTACCAGACAATATCATCAATCGTGCTGAAATAGATGACAATCAATTAGAATAATGAAAAACACTTTCAAAACAGTAGCATCATCTTATATCAGTATTTCTGAATTAATGCTTCCTTCTCATACCAATTTTAGTGGTAAAATTCACGGAGGTTATATATTGTCATTATTGGACCAAGTGGCTTTTGCTTGTGCATCAAAATTTTCAGGTAATTACTGCGTGACTGCCTCTGTAGACACTGTCAATTTTTTAAAACCTATCGAAGTGGGCGAACTCGTTACTTTGAAAGCCAGTGTGAATTATGTAGGCAAAAGCTCTATGATAATTGGAATCCGAGTTGAAGCTGAAAATATTCAAACAGGGGTTGTAAAACACTGTAATTCTTCTTATTTTACAATGGTAGCCAAGGATAAATCAGGAAATAGTGTTCCCGTTCCAGGATTGATTATTTCAAATTTGAATGAAGTGCGTCGTTTTTGTAATTGTCTTAAACAAATTGCTTTGAAAAAAGAAAGAGATCTACACGAAGAAATTTTTGATTATAGTTCTATTGCAACTATAGAAAGTCTCAAAAAATATAATGTCTCCATCGAGTTAAATTAGAATCTACTTACATTGTTTTTCCGACTATCATTTAGTATCTTTAAGTTGTAGCACTTATTTGATTATGAAACAATTTTATTCTTTATTATTTTTATTTACTTGTTGTTTATCATTTGCACAGGAAAAATGGACAACTGAGTCTGGACATATTAATTTTGAAGCCTCAATACCCCTTTTCGAAGAAATCAATGCCGAAAGCAACTCGGCGCGGTGCATTATAAACACAAAAGAAAAAAATATCGTTTGTTTCGTAAAAATTAAGGATTTCAAATTCAAGCGAGACTTAATGCAAACGCACTTCAATGAAATATATTTAGAGAGTGACAAATATCCTAGAGCCACTTTTAAAGGCAAAATACCCAATTTAGAGGTCGATAAAATTTCGTCTGAAGGAACTATTCTAAAAATGAATGGAATCATGAAGATCCACGGAGTTTCAAAAAAAATCAGTGTGAATGGTATTTTTAAAAAATCAAAAAATCAATTGCAGCTCGTTGCAAATTTTGTGATCGATACCGATGATTTTGAAATAAAAATACCAAGCATGATTTTACCTAAAGTTTCAAAAAAAGTAAAAACTCAGCTTGACTTCATTCTAGAATACAATTAGTGTATTATACAATCTCGAAGGGCTTTTTCTAAATCTGTAAATTGAAATTGAAATCCGGTTTTTTCAATTGCATCAGAGTTTATTCTTCTGCCTTTTAATACCAATTGAGCCATTTCTCCTAATACCAATTGTAGTACAAAAGCGGGTACATTGGGTAGCCAAATTGTATATCCAAATACTTTGGCTAAAGCCGAAGAAAAAATAGTATTATTAGTGCTATCATTTATTGCGGCATTATAAGGCCCTTGCATCTCAGAATTCAGCATTGAAGCTAAATAAATACGACA
>JAGNSF010000204.1 GCA_017988155.1 Flavobacterium sp.
AAACCAATTTGTGTCAAGAATAAACAAACGAATACTTGTAAAAAAGTAGGAGTGTGGAATAGTGCTTTCATTATCCTTTTGAGATTTCGTTTGATAATTCGTTAGTGTCGTCAGTTTGCCAAGGGAAATAGGTTTTCAATTGTTCGCCTGCTTGTGCAATTCCGTCAATTAATCCTTGTTTGAAGTGGCCTTGTTTGAATTGAGCCGCCATGATTTCTTTGGTACTGTCCCAAAAATTAGTAGCTACTACCTCATTAATTCCTTTATCTCCGCAAATAACAAATTGCTTATCGGCACTAGCCAAGTAAATTAAAACGCCGTTTTGCAATTGCGTTTCATTCATTTTTAATTCATAAAAAACTTCCAAAGCCCTGTCAAAAGGGACTTTGGAAGTCGTTTGTTCTATATGTACTCGTATTTCGCCAGAAGTATTTTTTTCGGCCAAGCGAATGGCTTCTACAATTTCATTTTCGTCTTCTTTGGTTAAAAAAATAGTATCTGGTTGCATATGTAGTTACTGTTTTGAATTAGAATTTTACTTCTACCGGTTTGTCAGCTCCAACAGCTGCTTCAAAATACGGTTTTTCTTTAAATCCAAACATTCCTGCAAAAATAGAATTTGGGAACGTTTTGATGTGTGTGTTGTACGGTTTTACCGCTTCGTTAAAACGAGTTCTTGCTGTTAAAATTTGGTTTTCCGTACTTGCCAATTCGTCTTGTAATTTCAAGAAGTTCTCATTAGCTTTCAGGTCAGGATATTTTTCTACTGAAACTAATAATTTAGACAAAGAGCTACTCACACCACTTTGTGCAGAGTTAAAAGCTGCTAATTGTGCTGGGCTCACATTGGTTGGATCAACGGTAATAGAAGTTGCTTTAGCTCTAGCCGAAATTACCGCAGTTAAAGTGCTTTTTTCAAATTCAGCAGCTCCTTTTACCGTATTTACCAAGTTGCCAATTAGGTCATTTCTTCTTTGATAAGCCGTTTGTACATTTCCCCAAGACTCATTGATGTCTTGCTCGTATGTTACTGCAGTGTTGTTGATTCCTTTCACCCAGCCGTAGATTCCAATTACTAATACAGCTGCTATAATCCAAGGTAAGAATTTTTTAAAGTCCATGTTTAATTTAATTTAAGGTTGATTGTTTATTTGTTGTTATTGATAATTATATTTCGCTTTTGATACTCAATAATTGTGCCTTAATGGTTTCCAGTTTATTGATAATGTCAAATTTATCTAAAGTTTTCTTTTGACCTTCTTTCAAATGTGTTTTTGCGCCCTCTAATGTAAAGCCTCTTTCTTTAACTAAATGAAAAATTAATTGAAGATTTTTGACATCTTCAGGGGTAAACATTCGATTGCCTTTGGCATTTTTCTTTGGCTTTAAAATGTCAAATTCGCTATCCCAAAAACGAATGAGCGATGCATTTACTCCAAAAGCTTTGGCAACTTCGCCAATACTGTAATACCTTTTGTCTGCTGATAAATTGATATGCATTAGTCTAATGATTGATTTTCTTGATTAGCCAATTTTGAAATGGCAACATATTCCACTGCCGAGATGTTTCCGTAATAAAAATTAAGCGGATTCACGACTCTATTATTTTGATGAACTTCATAATGTAAGTGCGGTGCTTCCGATCGACCAGTGCTTCCCACATACCCTATAATATCTCCTCTTTTCACTCTTTGACCTCTGCGTGCTTTGTATTTGCTCAAATGCGCATACAAAGTTTCATAACCATAACCGTGCCGAATCACAATATGATTCCCAAAACCCGAAGCGGTGTTGTCAGCTCGAGCTACTACACCATCACCTGTGGCATAAATTGGAGTGCCTGTTTTAGCGGTAAAGTCCATTCCTTCATGCATTTTTCGTGCTTTTGTAAATGGATCAGAACGGTAGCCAAAACCTGACGCCATTCGTCTTAAATTTTCATTTTTGACAGGTTGAATGGCAGGAATAGCACTCAATAAATTGTTTTTTGCTTTGGCAAGTTTCAAAATTTCATCCAAGGATTGCGATTGAATGGCCAATTCTTTACTCAAAACATCGACTCGCTCGGTAGTATTTTTTACCAATTCGGCATTATCAAAACCTTCTAATTCAGTATACCTATTTTTTGATTTGAATCCTGCTTTTCGATCTGCATCAGAAATAGGGGCAGTGTTAAAATAAGTTCTATATAAATTATTGTCACGGTCTTCAATAGCCGCTGTCACTGCGTTCAATTCATCTATTTTTTTATTTAAAATGGCATAATGCAATTTCAAATTGTCAATTTCACGTGCTTGCAAACGGTCTTTTGGAGTTTCAAAATAAGGAGTGTTCAACAATACCACAAAACTCAAAAATCCAAATAAGGCAGAAGCTAACAAAAACAAGAAAACGAAACCAAATTTCGTTGCTTTTTTTGTTTTTATTTTTCGATACGCCAGATTTTCAGAATCGTAATAATATTTTACTTTCGACATATTTTAAAATACCCTATTTTTGCACTTCGTAAAAAAGTTAGACGAACAAATTTAATAAATGTTTCATTGGTTCGCTTCTTTTTTGAGAATAAAAAAATTAATGAGCCTTTTCCAGCTATTCGTTGCAAGTTCTCGTTTTAAAATCTTTTTTTCTATAAACCAGCAGGAGCTTCCTTTGGTCGCTCTGCTACTTCAAGAAAAAATAGATTTTTAAAACTCAAAGCTTTCCACTGCTATCTGGGGCAGAAAATACAATAAATAAAAATCAAAAAAACTTTGTGCCTTAGCGCCTTAGTGGCAAAAATTAATAAAATGAAATCACAAGACGTACGTAAACAATTTTTGGACTTTTTTCAAAGCAAAGGACACTTGATCGTTCCTTCAGCACCTATCGTTCTAAAAGACGATCCGACTCTGATGTTTAATAACTCAGGGATGGCGCAGTTCAAAGAATACTTTTTAGGTAACGGAACTCCAAAAAGCCAACGAATTGCCGATACGCAAAAATGTCTTCGTGTTTCGGGTAAGCATAATGATTTAGAGGATGTAGGTTTTGATACCTACCACCACACCATGTTCGAAATGTTAGGGAACTGGTCTTTTGGTGATTATTTCAAAAAAGACGCCATCAATTGGGCATGGGAATTATTGACTGAGGTGTACAAAATTCCAAAAGAAAACTTGTACGTTTCTGTTTTTGAAGGAAACCCCGATGAGAATGTACCTTTTGATCAAGAGGCATGGGATTTATGGAAGGAATTGATTGATGAAGACCGCATCATTTTAGGAAATAAAAAAGACAATTTCTGGGAAATGGGTGACCAAGGACCTTGCGGACCTTGTTCTGAAATCCATGTGGATTTGCGTTCAGAAGAAGAAAAAGCTTTAGTTTCTGGTAAGAGTTTGGTGAACAATGATCATCCACAAGTGGTTGAAATTTGGAACAA
>JAGNSF010000034.1 GCA_017988155.1 Flavobacterium sp.
TCTATACTCTAAAATTCTTAAACCTAGATTAATAGAAGAGAAAATGTTAATCTTAATTAGACAAGGTAAAGTATCAAAATGGTTTTCAGGTATTGGACAAGAGGCTATAGCGGTGGGAATAACTGCAGCTTTGGATTCTGACGAATACATTTTACCCATGCATCGGAATCTGGGTGTTTTTACTACTAGAAATATTCCTTTGTACCGACTTTTTTCACAGTGGCAAGGGAAAGCCAATGGTTTCACTAAGGGAAGAGACCGTAGTTTTCACTTTGGCACACAATTGTATAAAATAATTGGAATGATTTCTCATTTGGGACCGCAATTAGGCGTTGCAGACGGAATAGCATTAGCCAATAAATTAAGAAAAAACGACAAAATTACTGCGGTGTTTACCGGAGAAGGGGCAACATCTGAAGGCGATTTTCATGAAGCTTTAAATATAGCATCCGTTTGGGAATTACCTGTGTTGTTTGTTATTGAGAATAATGGTTATGGCCTTTCCACTCCAACAAATGAGCAATACCGTTGTGAAAATCTTGCAGATAAAGGAATTGGTTACGGTATGGAGAGTCACATTGTTGATGGAAATAATATTCTGGAAGTGTATAATTTAATTACGGATTTAAAGAAATCAATGATCGAAAATCCTCGCCCGATTTTGTTAGAATTCAAAACATTTAGAATGCGAGGTCATGAAGAGGCCAGTGGTATTAAATATGTGCCACAGGAATTACTGGATGTTTGGGCAATCAAAGATCCAGTAGAAAATTATAAAAACTATCTTTTTGAAATAGGGATTCTAACTAATTCAATTGACGTCGACTTAAGGACAGAAATTAAAAAAGATATTGATGAAAGTTGGGCTATTGCCAATGAAGAGCCAGAAATAATCCCGAACCTTTTAGAAGAATTAAACGATGTATATAAACCCTATCAATTTGAACTAGTTTCGGGAACTACTAAAACCACTAATTGTAGATTTATTGATGCTATTACAAGCAGTTTATCTTTATCAATGGAGCGCCATGAAAATTTAGTAATTATGGGGCAAGATATCGCTGAATATGGCGGCGCATTCAAAATTACAGATGGATTTGTAGCGCGTTTTGGAAAAGAAAGAGTTCGAAATACACCTATTTGCGAAAGCGCAGTAGTTTCGGCCGGAATGGGACTTTCAATTAACGGCTACAAAGCTATTGTTGAAATGCAATTTGCTGACTTTGTTTCTTCAGGATTTAATCCAATCGTAAATTTATTAGCTAAATCCCATTACCGATGGTTAGAAAATGCTGATGTTGTGATTCGGATGCCTTGTGGAGGAGGGACACAAGCAGGTCCTTTTCATTCGCAAACTAATGAAGCTTGGTTTACAAAAACTCCTGGATTAATTGTGGTGTATCCGGCATTTCCTTATGATGCCAAAGGTCTATTAAATACAGCAATTAACAATCCAAATCCTGTTTTGTTTTTTGAGCACAAACAATTATATCGCAGTATTTATCAAGAAATTCCAGACGATTATTACACGCTTCCATTAGGTAAAGCATCTTTAATTAAAGAAGGGAATGCAATTACGATAATTGCGTTTGGTGCTGCAGTACATTGGGCATTTGAAACCTTACAAAAGCATCCAGAAATTTCAGCGGATTTAATCGATTTGAGAACACTTCAACCTTTGGACACAGAAACTATTTATGCTTCGGTTAAGAAAACGGGAAGAGTAATTATTTATCAAGAAGACAGTTTGTTTGGTAGTATTTCTAGTGATATTTCGGCCTTAATAATGGAAAATTGTTTTGAATATTTGGATGCCCCAGTACAACGCGTAGCTAGTTTAGAAACCCCAATTCCTTTTGTAAAATCTCTCGAAGATCAATATTTGCCTAAAAACAGGTTTGAAAAGTCAATGTTAGAATTACTCGATTATTAATTCAATTATCGATTACTTAATTGGGCTTTTTCACGGATAATATCTCCAATTTTTCGATTTTCTATTTTGCTTTCCAGCCAAGAAATAATATCAAGGTATAAGAATGCACGTTTTTCGTACGTGTTTTTTTCTAACTCAACAAAGCGTTCTTTCATCTTAATAAACTCCTTTTTTATATCTCCTGGATAGATTGAATTAAGGTTTTTCAAGAAGCGAATGATTTCTTTTTGAACTTCGTGTAAGTCATTCATTTTCAATAGGAATTTATACGTACTCTTCAATTGATTCTCTAAGTAATAATCGTTGCCTAATTCATAGTGTAAAATCAAGTACAACAGGCGTGCAAAACACATCAAATCTTCACGCATAGTAAGATTTTTATTGTTGATGATTTTTTCTAAATAGAATAGTGATTCATTGTATTTTTCGTTTCCAAAATAAATACAAGCAATTTTATAATAAAATAACATTTCGTGATGTTCGTCCAAATGCTCACTATGCTGATTCATTTTATATAAAACTTCAGGAATCAAGTATTCGCTTTCGGCAAAACTCCCTTCAAGAATGTGAAAATTTAATTTGTTGTTGTATAAATATAGAAAAGATAAAGAGGCGATATTATCATTGACTGGAAATTTTGGGTCGTTTATGGTTTCTTCTAGTTGTAATAAGTATTTTTTGAAATTGGTTTTGTATTTCAACATGAACAAAGATTCCAATAAATAATGGTTACCCTTCAAGAAAAACACAGGATTAAGATAAATCATATTCGGATTATCATAGAAAAGAGTTACCCATTTGTGCGCAAATTTGTAACAAGATAAAAAATCTTGAACTAAGAAACTTCGCCAAAGATTGGCGTTGTAATACCAGTATTTTTCTCGGAATCCGAATTTATTTTCGTCAAATTTAGCAATGTGTTTGTTGAAATAATTATCAATTTGTTGGTGCTCTTCATCGCTTTTTACATAACCTGTTTTGAGCATAATGCCATACAACTGAAGCGATAGATTGGATAATTTACTCGAAATGGTATTGCGGTAATTCAATTCTTTAGCTTGTACAGCTAATTCATCAGCTCGGCCTTGAATACTGCGGGTTATGTATTGCGATTCGATTAGTTTTTCGAATTCGACAATTTCATATGCCATGTGTTTTTCGTCGTTTTCTAAAGCTTGCTGTTTAGTTTTATCTAAGATTTTTAAACTCTGTTTGTAGAGCCCTTTATTGTATAAAATAGTTGCAAAATCAATTTGTTCACGCAGTTGGTAGCGAATATTCTGACTAGGTATATTCAATCGTATACTGACTAAAATTTGTTTGTACAAATAGGATTTTAAATTGGATAATTGCACTTTTTTAATACTACCACTTTTTAAAATAATTTTCTCATCATACACATCGGATTTGTCCAAAATAGTGAACAATTCGATGAATTTTGTATTAGAACTAGTTTCTAAACGGCTTGCGAAAATCTTGAATTGGCGTTTCTCTGATTTTGACAGCGATTTAATTAATACAAATAAGAAATCTTTTTGATGGTTAGCCATTGTAAAATACAAAGATTTAAAATATTGATTTTCAATTTATTAAATAACAATTATCGACTTTATAAGCAGTATATTTGATTAAAATGATTTTTCCGATAAACTATTAAAATCTAATTTTGTTACAAGATGTGAAATTACATTAAATAAACGAAAATGAATAAAGATAAAGTTCAAATTTTTGACACCACTTTAAGAGACGGCGAACAGGTCCCAGGATGCAAGTTAGATACTGCTCAAAAGCTTATTATTGCTAGTCGTTTAGACGAAATGGGTGTCGATATAATAGAAGCGGGATTTCCCGTCTCAAGCCCAGGAGACTTTTTATCGGTTTCAGAAATTAGTAAGATTGTCAAAAATGCTACCGTTTGCGGATTGACAAGAGCTGTTAAAAATGATATTGATGTTGCTGCACAAGCATTACAATATGCCAAAAAACCTCGAATCCATACAGGAATTGGCACTTCAGAATCCCATATTGTTCATAAATTAAATACTACCAAAGAAGATATAATTGCTAGAGCCAAAGCGGCTGTAGCCCATGCTAAATCCTATGTTGAAGATGTAGAGTTTTATGCTGAAGATGCGGGTAGAACAGACAATGCATTCTTAGCGCAAGTTTGTGAAGAAGTCATCAAATCAGGAGCTACAGTTCTTAATATTCCAGATACTACAGGATATTGTTTGCCAGATGAATATGGAGCCAAAATTAAATACCTTAAAGAAAATGTAAAAGGTATTGATAATGTGATTATTTCTTGTCACTGTCATAATGATTTAGGAATGGCTACAGCCAATTCCATAGCTGGTGCAATTAATGGTGCGCGTCAAATTGAATGTACTATTAATGGCATTGGAGAAAGAGCTGGTAATACCGCTTTAGAAGAAGTTGTAATGGTATTCAAACAGCATCCTTATTTGAATTTATATACTGATGTGAATTCAAAACAATTGAATGAAATGAGTCGATTGGTTTCCGATAGTATGGGAATGATGGTACAACCTAATAAAGCAATTGTAGGAGCTAATGCCTTTGCACATAGTTCTGGAATCCACCAAGATGGTGTTATTAAAAATAGAGCTACTTACGAAATTATAGATCCTTTGGACGTAGGTGTGAATGAATCATCTATCATTCTTACAGCTAGAAGTGGTAGAGCGGCTTTGGCTTACCGTGCTAAAAAAGTGGGGTACGAATTGACCAAAGTACAACTGGATATCGTTTATGTTGAATTCTTGAAATTTGCCGATATTAAAAAAGAAGTATTGGACGAAGACATTCATCAAATTGTTGAAGCAAGTAAATGTTTACAAGCTTAATCTATAAATACGAATAAAATGAATTTAAAAATAGCAGTACTTTCAGGTGACGGAATAGGTCCAGAGGTTACTTTGCAAGCTAAAAAAGCTTTGCACGCTATTGGGGTGGTGTACAATCACGAGTTTGTTTTTGAAGACGCTTACATCGGCGCCATTGCAATTGAGAAAACAGGAAAACCACTTCCAGAACAGACCTTGAATTTATGTAGAAATACAGATTCGATATTGTTTGGAGCTATTGGTGATCCAAAATATGATAACAATCCAGAAGCAAAAGTACGTCCAGAACAAGGCTTACTTCAATTGCGTAAAGAATTAGGTTTGTTTGCCAATATTAGACCAATCAAAGCCTATCCTAAGTTGATGAATTCTTCTCCTATAAAAAAAGAAGTACTTCAAGGTACTGATTTTGTAGTGTATAGAGAGTTGAATGGCGGCATGTATTTTGGAGAAAAAACAACCAATGAAGAAGGAACCTATGCTTCTGATTTGTGTGAATATAATGAAGAAGAGATTGTCAAAATTTCACATTTGGCTTTCAAGGCAGCACAAACTCGACGTAAGAAAGTGACTTTGGTAGACAAAGCCAATGTATTAGAGACGTCAAGATTATGGCGAAAAGTAGTGACTAATATTGCTGCAGAATATCCAGAGGTTACTTTAGAATGTTTGTATGTGGATAATGCATCAATGCAAATCATTGTAAATCCTAGACAGTTTGATATTTTATTAACTGATAATTTGTTTGGCGATATTTTGTCCGATGAAGCCAGTGTAATTTCAGGTTCTATCGGTTTAATGTCATCAGCTTCATTAGGTGAAAAACATTCATTATTTGAACCTATTCATGGTTGTTATACCGAAGCAAAAGGGAAAAATATTGCTAATCCAATTGCTTCAATACTTTCTGTGGCTTTGTTGCTAGATCATTTTGGTCTTGAAAACGAATCTAAAAAGGTAATTGCAGCAGTTGAGAAAGCTATTGTAAGTAATGTAGTCACTGTAGATTTGAAAGTAGATTCTCAATTTGGAACCAATGAAGTTGGAGATTTTGTTGCCAATTATATTCTAAATGAGGGAGATTTGTATTTCAAAAAAGATTTTGTCCAACTAGGACAATCAACTATAGTATAAAAATAAAATAGAAGTTTATTATGTATTAAACTTCAAAAATAATAAGAATTAAAAAAATGGAATTAAATAAGTATAGTAAGGTAATCACACAAGACGAAACACAACCTGCTTCACAAGCGATGTTGTACGGAATTGGATTAACTGAAGAAGATCTTAAAAAAGCGCAGGTTGGAATTGTGAGCATGGGGTATGATGGAAATACTTGTAACATGCACTTGAATGATTTGGCAAAAGATATCAAGGCAGGTGTTTGGGATGCTGATTTAGTAGGCTTGATTTTTAATACTATTGGAGTAAGTGACGGAATTTCGAATGGGAATGACGGAATGCGTTTTTCATTAGTATCCAGAGATATTATTGCTGATTCAATTGAAGCAGTGATGGGAGCACAATGGTATGATGCCATGATTGCTGTTCCTGGTTGCGACAAGAATATGCCAGGTTCTTTAATGGCTATGGGTAGAGTAAATCGCCCCTCAATTATGGTCTACGGAGGATCTATTCATCCCGGAAAATGGAAAGGAGAATCGTTGAATATCGTTTCGGCTTTTGAAGCTTTAGGAAAGAAATTCAACAATACGATTACACCAGAAGATTTTAAAGGAGTAATTCAAAATGCGTGTCCTGGAGCAGGTGCTTGTGGTGGAATGTATACCGCTAATACGATGTCATCGGCGATTGAAGCATTAGGAATGAGTTTACCTTATAGCTCTTCTAATCCAGCATTAAGCTCAGAAAAGAAACAAGAATGTGTGGATGCTGGTAAAGCCATTAAATTATTATTAGAGAAAGATATCAAGCCTAGAGATATTATGACGCGTAAGGCATTTGAAAATGCCATTACAATGGTTGCGGTTTTAGGTGGTTCTACTAATGCAGTAATGCACTTGATTGCTATTGCGCATTCAGTTGGGATTGAATTGACATTAAAAGATTTCCAAGATATTAGTGATAAAACACCTTTATTGGCGGACTTAAAACCAAGTGGAAAATACTTGATGGAAGATTTACACGAAGTAGGAGGTGTACCTGCAGTAATGAAGTATTTATTACAAGAAGGATTCTTACACGGTGATTGTTTGACAGTAACAGGAAAAACAGTTGCTGAAAATTTAGCTTCGGTTTCGAGTTTAAAAGAAGGGCAAGAAGTAGTTTATGAAATTAAAAATGCGTTGAAAGCTACAGGAAATATACAAATTCTTTACGGAAATATTGCAACTGAAGGTTGTGTAGCTAAAATTAGTGGTAAAGAGGGAGAATTTTTTGAAGGTACAGCAATTGTATACGAAAATGAACAATTAGCCATTTCAGGGGTTAGAGCTGGAGAAGTGAAACCTGGTAATGTAGTAGTTATTCGCTATTGTGGCCCAAAAGGAGGCCCTGGAATGTCAGAAATGTTGAAACCAACA
Source organism: Flavobacterium sp. (assembly GCA_017988155.1). GTDB lineage: Bacteria > Bacteroidota > Bacteroidia > Flavobacteriales > Flavobacteriaceae > Flavobacterium. The sequence goes on from JAGNSF010000034.1 coordinate 7,344, forward strand.
TCGGCAATTATGGGAGCAGGTTTAGGGAGTACAGTCGCTTTAATTACTGATGGGCGTTTTTCTGGAGGTTCGCATGGTTTTGTTGTAGGTCACGTAACTCCAGAAGCCTACGAAGGGGGAGCAATTGCTTTAATTGAAAATGGTGATGTAATTACCATTGATGCGGTTAAAAATACCATTGATGTAAAAATTTCTGACGAAGAAATGGCCAAAAGAAGAGCCAATTGGGTGCAACCACCTTTGAAAGTAACACAAGGAGTTTTACTAAAATATGCAAGAGCAGTTTCAAGTGCATCAACAGGTTGTGTTACAGATAAATAAAATTATTCTGAGCTATTTAAATAATCAAATAGAGTAAAAAAATGAGGATATCAGGTGCAGAAGCCGTTATTAGATGCTTATTAGAAGAAGGAGTAAACTTGGTTTATGGTTACCCAGGAGGTGCTATTATGCCAGTTTACGACGAATTATATAAATTTAGAGACGAATTACACCATGTATTAGTCCGTCACGAACAAGGCGCAACCCATGCAGCGCAAGGCTTTGCTAGAGCTACCGGAAAAGTAGGTGTTGCGATTGCTACTTCCGGTCCAGGAGCTACTAATTTAGTAACTGGAATTGCCGATGCACAAATTGATTCTACCCCAATGGTTTGTATTACTGGACAGGTTGGAAAACATTTGTTGGGTTCTGATGCGTTTCAAGAAACCGATATTATCAGTATTTCAACACCTGTAACCAAATGGAATTACCAAATTACCGAAGCACATGAAATTCCCGAAGTAATAGCAAAAGCATTTTATATTGCTAAATCAGGTCGTCCAGGGCCAGTATTGATTGATATTACTAAAAATGCACAGTTTGACGAATTGGATTTCAGTTACAAAAAATGTACAAGTATTAGAAGTTATGTTCCAAAGCCAACTTTAAAATTAGATCAAGTTGCTGCTGCGGCTGATATAATTAATAGTGCAAAAAAGCCAATGATAGTTTTTGGTCAGGGAATTATTCTTGGCGAAGCAGAAGCTGAATTAAAAGCGTTCGTTGAAAAAACAGGAATTCCAGCTGCATGGACAATTTTAGGATTGTCGGCATTGCCAACGGATCATCCTTTAAATGTTGGTATGGTAGGCATGCACGGAAATTATGGACCTAATGTTTTAACTAATCAATGCGATGTTTTGATTGCACTAGGAATGCGTTTTGATGACCGTGTTACGGGTAATCTAGAAACCTATGCTAAACAAGCTAAAGTGATTCACTTTGAGATTGACCCTGCCGAAGTGGATAAAAATGTGAAAGCTGATGTAGCTGTTTTAGGCGATGTAAAAGAAACTTTAGCTGCAATTTTACCTCTTGTAGAGGCTAAATGTCACGAGTCTTGGCACAACGAATTTAAAGATAAATATTCTACAGAATTGGAAGCAGTTATAAATGACGAATTGCAACCGAAGAAAGAAGGAATCTCGATGGGTGAAACCATTGAAATGATCAACAAACATTCCAAAGGAGATGCTATTATGGTTTCAGACGTGGGTCAACACCAAATGTTTACCTGTCGCTATTCTAAATTCAACACAACAAAAAGTAATATAACCTCTGGAGGTCTAGGAACAATGGGATTTGCTTTACCAGCAGCTATTGGTGCTAAAATGGGCAGACCAGATCGCGAAGTAGTTGCTATTATTGGAGATGGAGGTTTCCAAATGACCATTCAAGAATTAGGAACTATTTTTCAAACTAAGGTTCCGGTAAAAATTGTAGTATTAAATAACGAATTCTTAGGAATGGTTCGTCAATGGCAACAATTGTTTTTTGACAAACGTTATGCTTCTACCGAAATGATCAATCCGAACTTTATTGCTATTGCCGAAGGCTATTATATTAAAGCGAAGAAAGTAACCAAACGTGAAGATTTAGATGCAGCAGTTGCTGAAATGATGGCTTCGAAAGAATCCTATTTCTTAGAAGTTTTGGTAGAAAAAGAAAACAACGTATTTCCGATGATTCCAACAGGAGCTTCGGTTTCTGATATCCGATTAAGTTAATACTATGGAAAATAAAACATTCACCATTTCTGTATATTCAGAAAACAACGTGGGCTTATTAAATAGAATATCAGTAATATTCTTAAAACGTCATATCAATATTTTAAGTTTAAACGTATCCGAATCGGAAATCGAAAATGTATCTCGATTTGTTATTGTAGTAGATACAACTGAAAAATGGGTTAAAAATATTGTAGGTCAAATTGAAAAACAAATTGAAGTTATCAAAGCGTTTTATCATATTGATGACGAGACAATTTTCTTAGAAAGTGCAATTTTCAAAATCAATTCAAGTTTATTGTTTGACGAAAGACAAATTCAAAATATTATCAAAGAAAGTCATTCAGAAATTGTAACGGTTTCCAGAGACTTTTTTGTAATCTCAAAAACAGGACGTCGTTCTGAAATTGATGAATTACATGCAAAATTAAAACCTTTCGGAATCATGCAATTTGTACGTTCTGGAAGAATTTCGGTTTCCAAAGAAAAAATGGAAATCACTAGTTTATTAGAAGAATTACAATCATAAATTAAATAGTAAAAAATGGCAAATTATTTCAATTCATTACCACTAAGATTACAATTAGAACAATTAGGAGTTTGTGAATTCATGGATCAATCAGAATTCTCAGATGGAATTCAAGCATTAGCTGGTAAAAAAGTAGTAATCGTAGGATGTGGAGCTCAAGGTTTGAACCAAGGTTTAAACATGAGAGATTCAGGTTTAGATATTTCTTATGCTTTACGTGCTGAAGCTATCGCAGAAAAAAGAGCTTCGTTCAAAAATGCTTCTGATAATGGTTTTCAAGTGGGAACGTATGAAGAATTAATTCCAACTGCCGACTTAGTATGTAACCTTACACCAGACAAACAACATACATCCGTTGTAACTGCAATTATGCCGTTAATGAAAAAAGGTTCGACATTGGCCTATTCTCACGGTTTCAATATTGTGGAGGAAGGAATGCAAATTCGTAAAGACTTAACCGTTATTATGTGTGCTCCAAAATGTCCTGGTTCTGAAGTACGTGAAGAGTACAAAAGAGGGTTTGGAGTTCCAACATTAATAGCTGTTCACCCAGAAAATGATCCAAATGGAGAAGGTTTGGCTCAAGCCAAAGCCTATGCTGTAGCAACTGGAGGAAATAGAGCAGGGGTTTTACGTTCTTCTTTTGTAGCTGAAGTAAAATCAGACCTAATGGGAGAGCAAACAATCCTTTGTGGTTTATTACAAACAGGTTCAATTTTGTGTTTTGACAAAATGGTTGCTGAAGGTGTAGATGCCGGATATGCTTCCAAATTAATTCAATATGGATGGGAAACTATTACTGAAGGATTGAAACATGGTGGTATCACCAACATGATGGATCGTTTGTCTAATCCAGCTAAAATTGCAGCCTTTAATGCTGCAGAAGAATTAAAAGATATTATGCGTCCATTATTCCAAAAACATATGGATGATATTATTTCTGGTCATTTTTCTAAAACGATGATGGAAGACTGGGCTAATGATGATAAAAACTTATTAGCATGGAGAGCGGCTACTGGAGAAACTAATTTCGAAAAAACACCAGCTGGAAATGTAGAAATTTCTGAGCAAGAATATTACGACAACGGAGTATTGATGGTTGCTATGGTAAAAGCTGGAGTTGAATTGGCTTTTGAAGCGATGACTGATTCTGGAATTATTGAAGAATCAGCTTATTATGAATCGTTACACGAAACACCACTTATTGCCAACACTATCGCAAGAAAGAAATTGTTTGAAATGAATCGTGTAATTTCGGATACTGCAGAATACGGATGTTATTTATTTGACCACGCTTGCAAGCCATTAATTGCTGACTATGTTAAAAATGCACCATCTAATTTAATAGGTCGTCCATTTAACAATGGAAATAATGGTGTTGATAATAAAGAATTAATCGAAGTGAACAATATTATTCGTACTCACCCAGTTGAAGAAGTAGGCGCTTGGTTAAGAGAGTCAATGACAGCCATGAAAAAAATTGTATAATTATACGAACAGGAATTGCAACACAACTAGTAAACTGTTATACAAATTATATCAGATTAAATCCCAAATTTTGAATTAGTTAGCAATTTTGGCTAATAGATATAAAGTAATACAGATTATTTTCACTTCACTTAATTTTAAGTGAAGTGATGTAATTCCTAAAATAAAAAAACAATAAATATTACTTTGTTTTGTATTATAAAAGCGAGATAGTTTCTACTATCTCGCTTTTTAGTTTTTTAATTAAAAAAGGATACCAATTTTTTTGCTAAATTTGAAGAACAATATTTATTTATAATATTTACCCCCATTATTAAATTAAATGTTGTGACAATACCAATAGACCTAATAGTTGTATAAAATAGAGGAATCATGAGTTACTATAAAATTGACAATTTCGAACAATATTTCAAACATTACAATAAATCCATTCGAGAACCAAGAAAATTCTGGGGAAAAATTGCGGAAGAAAACTTCACTTGGTACCAACAATGGGACAAGGTAGTGGACTTTGATATGGAGAATGCTGATATCAAATGGTTCACAGAAGCGAAAGTTAATATTGTTAAGAATTGTATCGATAGACACCTAGCTAAAAGAGGAGAAAAAACGGCTATCATTTTTGAACCAAACGACCCTAATGAGGACGCTCAGCATATCACTTATAACGATTTGTATGAACGAGTAGGGAAAATGGCCAATGTTTTGAGAGAGCAGGGGATTAAAAAAGGGG
>JAGNSF010000205.1 GCA_017988155.1 Flavobacterium sp.
CAAATCCATTTCCATTTTGAATATAAATTGCCGCTTGTTTTCCTTGAGACCCACCAAAGAAAATATCTTTTTTGCCATCATTGTTTAAATCTCCAATAACTGTGGCAGGACCGCGATCCGAACGTTGATACGGAATTAATTTTTGCGCTGTAAAATCAACAAAATCATTTTCTTGATGAATAAAATCAATCCCTAGATTGGTTGTTGATTTCTTAAAAATTGGCAAAATCCCTGGGTGTAATTTTGCGTAATTAAATGTTTTTCTATTCTTATTAGGCTGAACCGTTATCGTTTGATTGGTTTTAACCTTTTTGAGTGTTTGGATTGTTTTATCAGGCCAAATAATTTGAATTGAATCCACTTGGTTAATTTTTCCATAACCAAAATGAGCTATTGGTTCCGAACTTGACTGAAAACCTCGAGTTGTTTGAATATCTTTAAACTGCTTTTGTCCTTTGACATAGGAAATCACTTTGGCACCAACTCCAAAAGTGTTTTTTCCTCCAAACTGTAATTTTAATTTTAAGTAATTGGCTTTCTCGTTCGTTTTATTGATGTAAATGGACGCAACACTATTCAAATTATTGGTAACCACATCTAAATCACCATCATTATCTAAATCCGCATAAGCACCACCATTAGAAATAATAGAATCATTTTCAATCCAGTCGTTTGAGCGGTTTTTAAACTGTAAATCTTTACTTCCTTGTAAAACATAGTTAGAAACATTCCCTTTTGGCATCTTTTTCAGAGCCTGTTTATCCAATAATTTTGTTGAATTTAACTTAGTTTTTATGCTTGAATTAGAATAATACTTGATGTAATCCAAATCGTTTGGACGTTTTGGTATTCCGTTACAAACAAAAATATCTTGTTCTCCATCTTGATCGTAATCTGCGAATAGAGTACTCCAACTCCAATCCGTTGCAGCGACACCACTCAACAAAGCTGTTTCTGTAAAATGCTTTCCTCCTTGATTGATTTGCAACATATTTCGGGTGTACTGATAATGGTAGCCTAATTTCTCCGTTCGATATTTCAACATTTGAGGATTGTCATCACCCGCTGAAGATTTCAAAGCAGTTTCATCTTCAGGCAACATGTCCAAGGTCATCAAATCAGGAAAACCGTCGTGATTAATATCAGTAGCATCTACGCCCATCGAGAATCGACTAGTATGCCCAAAATAATTTTTCATGCTCTCGGTAAAAGTACCATCGCCGTTATTCAAATAATAATAATCATCTTCGTGAAAATCATTACAAATATAAATATCCGGATTCCCATCCAAATTAAAATCAGAAACTGCAATTCCTAAACCATATCCATTGGCACCACCAAAAATTCCCGCTTTTTCACTCACATCAACAAAATGACCATTGTTGTTTTGGAATAATTTATCACCACTTTCATAACTTCTATTATTTCTGATATTCGCTTTACCATAAGACGCTTCTGAATGTACTGCATGATTTAATAAATACATATCCAAATCGCCATCATTGTCATAATCAAAAAAGGCTGCCGAGGTACTAAAATTATCTAAATCCAAACCATATTCAGACGCACTTTCGGTAAATGTGTTGTCTTTGTTATTGATGTATAATTCATTATGACCTTCAAAACCATTAATTCCCACAACAGCACAAACGTAAATATCCAAATAGCCGTCGCCATTAACATCAGCCATTATAGAACCCGTTTTCCAATCACTTTCTCCTTCAACACCCGCTTTTGTTGAAATATCTTCAAATTTATTCTCTCCTTTATTGAGGTACAATTTGTTTTTCCCTTGGTTGGACGTAAAATAAATGTCTACCAAACCATCATTATTAATATCCCCGAGCGCTACACCACCTCCATTATAAAAATAGAGATAATCTAAGATGGAGATGTTTTTGGATTCGTCCAATTGATTTATAAACTGCACCTTACTTTCGTCTGGAGACAATTTGTCAAACAATTGGTTTTCTTTATTCGAACAGCTTGCAAAGACTAATGAAGCCAAAGCTAGTTTTATGACATTATTCATTGATTGTAAATAGTTTAGGTGTAGAATTATTCAAAACTGCTACAAACGAGACCGCTTTATTTTTAGTCTTGATTACCTTCATTTTTTGCACTTCGCCTGTAATAAAAAGACCTGATTTTGAATACGGTAACAAACTGAATTTTCCTTTTTTATTGCCCAATAATACGCTTCCGTGACTAGCGTCCAAACGTCCAAATTGAGGCTTGAATTCGTATTGATTTCCGCCAAGGATGATGTCTAAATTACCGTCTTTATTTACATCCAAAACACAGGAGGCATTCACAGACGACAATTGAACTTCTTGAGGCATTATTTGGATTTCAAATTTTCCATTCCCTTTGTTTATAGCAATGATACTTTCTTGGAAAACCGCTGTTTTTTGCAAAGAATTAGTAATCACTTCTGGAGCAAAAATCTCCTGAATGGATTTTTTAGCATAATCGCCATAACTTAAATTTTTCTTCTTGATAGAAGGGATTTGTTTTGCCAATTCTTGTTTTAAATTAATAGGCATGTCTTTTCCATCAATTGTTCGTGTAGTAATTTGTTCAATTGTTCCGTTACTATCAAAATCATTAGTAAACAATCGCATCGGGTTTTTAGCAGTTGCTCTGTAGGCTGTATTTGTTCCCTTATTACCTAAAATTAAATCTTTTTTTCCATCATTATTCAAATCTACACACTGAACCGAATTCCAAAAACCAGTATACTCGGTCAAATTTGATTTAAAAACGGCCAAACGTCTTCCTGTATTTTTGAAAATTTGCGGCGCCAACCAATCGCCTACAATGATTAGATCTTTCTTACCGTCGCTATCCATATCTTCCCAAACTGCATCTGTAATCATACCAGTTGCATTCAGTTTAAAGGCTTTTTTATCAATAACATTCGTAAAATTACCTTTGCCATCATTTTCCAATAGTAAATGTTTCGGGTCAATTCCATACACGCCAGGCATACTTCTACTTCCCACAAAAATATCCACATCGCCATCTTGATCAAAATCATAAGGCGCAATTACTGAAATATTGGTACTAGCTGAAGGAATAGCTGTATTTGATTTGGCAAAAACTCCTTTTCCGTTATTCAAGTACAACCGATTTTTAAAATTTTCTGGGCTGGTTCTTTCATTACCTCCAGCACCTACAAACAAATCCAAATCGCCATCGCCATCAACGTCTAGAAAACTCGCAGCGGTGTCTTCAAAACCAGCATCGGCTTCTAAAGGAGCTTGGGTAGTTATGCTGAAATTAATCCCTTTATTCAAATACACTTTTCCTGCTTGTCCTTTGGCTCCTCCAACAAACACATCCTCGTTTCCATCGCCGTTGACATCTCCAACTGCTAATGAAGGTCCTTCTTGAGATAGCATTTTTGAGATCAA
>JAGNSF010000206.1 GCA_017988155.1 Flavobacterium sp.
GTAGTATTGTTAGTTTTTTGAAAAACAATGCCTTGCCATTAATTATTCTATTTTTAAAAGTTTCCTTGAATTGTAAAATTCATTTTTTTCATTTTTGACCTTTTGATTTTAATTTTAATTACCTCTAATTTTATAATCTCAAATCTTAAAATTAAAAAAAATGAAAAAAATTATTTTGACAGCATTTGCTGTATTGGTGTTTGGTTTTACTAATGCACAAGAGAACATTATCAAAGCTAATCCTTTGTCCCTGCTTGGAGGAACAGACTTAGTTAGTTTTGAACACAAAATTGGAGATAATACATCTCTTTTATTTGGAGTGGGAGTTGGAGGTTTTAAAATAGGAGAATCTAAATATTCTAATTTAGGGGGAGAGATTCAATATAGATATTATTTTGACGAAGCTTTAAAAGGGTTCTATGCAGGCGGTCAAGCGGGTTATTCTGCAGGAAAAGTAAAAACAGAATTCGGCTCAATTATTAGCAGTGAGACTAATTTTGGAGCCTTAAAAATAGGTGCTAAAGGTGGTTATCAATGGGTTTGGGGAAGTGGATTCTCATTAGATCTAAATTTAGGTCTTGCTTATAATAATTTTAGTTATAAAGATTCTAGTTCTTCTTTTTCCACATTAAAAGCTAGTGGAGTTTTACCAAACTTTGGTTTTGCTTTAGGTTATGCTTTTTAATCAATAATTTTTCATAATGAAAAAAAATATTTTATTGTTTATTATATCGTTCATATTTTTTGGATGTTCTTCTTCAGATGAGTCAGTCAATTCTTCAGTTTATAACCCACCAGCATGGATACAAGGGACCTGGGGTTTTAAAGCAACTACAACAGGTACAGGTCAAGATGAATCTTATTTTAAGTTTACTTCTAATAATTTATGTCAATTAACATTTGGTGATATTATCACGACTTGTTGGAAAGAAATGACTGAAGTATCTCCCAAAATCTATTCCGGTTCTGAAAACTCTTCTAGTGATTCTTATGAGATAAAATTAATTGCAGTTGACGGTATTCAATCGGTAACTTTAAAATTTAAAAAGGTATCTGCCACGAAAATTATTTGGGTAAATTCGGGTTCAAATATTGAATTAGAAAAATTAAACTAGAATTGATTTAAATCAAAACCACGTTGTAAGACGTGGTTTTTTTATGTCCAAAAAATGCGTTTCTTTGTTAAGTGAACTGGACTACTTTTATAAAAAACTACCAATCGTATTTGAGAATCGAAAGAGGATTGTCAAAGAATACTATTGACAATTATTCTTTTGATGTAGATCGTTTGTGTCTTTTTTTAGAGCAAAATCAAATTCAAGTTTCGCCAGTAAAAATTACAGAGGAAACGATTCAGCAATTTATTTACAGTGTTTCAAAACAAGTGAACGCCCGTTCGCAAGCTCGAATTATTTCAGGATTAAAAAGTTTTTTTAATTATTTGGTTTTTGAAGATTATCGTTCAGACAATCCTTTAGAGTTAATAGAAACTCCAAAGACGGGAAGAAAACTACCCGATACACTTTCTGTAGCAGAAATAGATGCTTTAATCAACGCCATTGATTTGTCTTCAAATGAAGGAGAGCGAAATCGAGCAATGTTAGAAACTTTATACGGTTGTGGTCTTCGTGTATCTGAATTGGTCAATTTAAAAATATCCGATTTATTCTTTGATGAAGGTTTTGTAAAAATAACGGGAAAGGGAAATAAACAACGATTTGTGCCCATTGGTCATTTGACTCAAAAATATATTATTTTATACAAAGAAACCATAAGAACGCATATTGCTGTAAAAAAAGGATTTGAAGATACGCTCTTTCTTAATAGAAGAGGGAGTCAGCTTACCCGTGCTATGATTTTTACTATAATTAAAGATTTGGCAACCAAAATCAATTTAAACAAAACGATCAGTCCGCATACATTACGCCATTCCTTTGCAACCCATTTATTAGAAAATGGAGCCGACTTGCGTTCTATTCAATTAATGTTAGGGCACGAGTCCATTACGACTACTGAAATATATGTGCATTTAGATAGAAGGTTCTTAACCGTAGTAATGAATACTTATCATCCCAGAAAGGATTAAATAAAAAGGCCAAATTTCAAAGTTGAAATTTGGCTTTTTTTATTTATGGGGATAGAGTACTTTATTTAGCGATATTTACCGCTCTAGTCTCTCTAATTACTGTTACTTTAACTTGACCTGGATAGGTCATTTCAGTTTGAATTTTTTGTGAAATTTCGAATGATAAGTTAGATGCTTTGTCATCAGAAACTTTTTCGCTTTCTACAATTACACGTAATTCTCTACCTGCTTGAATCGCGTAAGCACTTTTTACTCCGCCAAATCCGTAAGCTACTTCTTCAAGATCTTTCAAACGTTGAATGTATGAATCCAATACTTGTCTTCTTGCTCCTGGTCTTGCTCCTGAAATAGCATCACACACTTGAATGATTGGAGACAATAATGATTTCATCTCAATCTCGTCGTGGTGCGCTCCAATAGCATTACATACTTCTTCTTTCTCACCGTATTTCTCAGCCCATTGCATCCCTAATAAAGCGTGTGGTAAATCACTTTCTGCATCTGGCACTTTACCAATATCGTGTAATAAACCGGCTCTCTTCGCCAATTTTACATTCAATCCTAATTCGGCAGCCATAATACCACAAAGCTTAGATACTTCACGTGAGTGTTGCAATAAGTTTTGTCCGTAAGATGAACGGTATTTCATTCTACCTACCACTTTAATCAATTCAGGGTGTAATCCGTGGATACCTAAATCAATTACCGTACGTTTACCTACTTCAATGATTTCGTCATCGATTTGTTTTGCAGTTTTAGCAACAACTTCTTCGATACGCGCAGGGTGAATTCGTCCGTCAGTTACTAATTTATGTAATGACAAACGGGCAATTTCTCTACGTACTGGATCAAAACAAGAAAGGATAATTGCTTCAGGAGTATCATCTACTATAATTTCCACTCCTGTAGCAGCTTCTAAAGCACGTATGTTACGGCCTTCACGTCCAATAATTCTTCCTTTCACATCATCCGATTCAATGTTGAAAACAGAAACACAATTTTCTACTGCTTCTTCTGTACCTACACGTTGAATAGTATTGATAATAATTTTCTTTGCCTCTTGTTGTGCAGTTAATTTAGCTTCTTCAATAGTGTCTTGAATTTGAGACATAGCTTGTGTTTTAGCCTCTGCTTTTAATCCTTCGATTAATTGCTCTTTAGCTTCTTCCGCAGACAAGCCAGAGATTACTTCCAGTTGTTGCAATTGGCTTTTGTGCATTTTTTCAACTTCACTTTGTTTCTTTTCTAGAATTTCAAGTTTAGAAGTATATTCAGCTGTTTTAGCTTCGTAATCGT
>JAGNSF010000035.1 GCA_017988155.1 Flavobacterium sp.
TTACAGCTGGTGCCGGAGGTACGGAAAGTTGTGATTGGGCCTCTATGTTAATGAGAATGTACTTGATGTGGGCCGAAAGACAAGGCTACAAAGTCAAAGAATTGAACTTCCAGGAAGGTGATGTAGCAGGAATCAAAACCGTGACTTTGGAAATTGAAGGCGATTATGCTTTTGGTTATTTGAAAGGAGAAAATGGAGTGCATCGATTGGTGCGTATTTCGCCTTTTGATAGCAATGCTAAACGACATACTTCTTTTGTTTCTGTATATGTGTATCCGTTAGTAGATGATACTATTGAAATTGACATTAATCCTGCCGACATTGAAATTACTACTGCTCGTTCCAGTGGTGCTGGAGGACAAAATGTAAATAAGGTAGAGACAAAAGTACAATTGGTTCACAAACCAACAGGGATTCAGATTCAATGCTCAGAAACGCGATCGCAACACGATAATAGAAACCGTGCGATGCAAATGCTTCGTTCGCAATTGTACGAAATTGAGTTGAAAAAACAACTCGCCCAACGTGCCGATATTGAAGCCGGTAAGATGAAAATTGAATGGGGATCGCAAATTAGAAATTACGTAATGCACCCTTACAAATTAGTCAAAGACGTTCGTAGCGGATTCGAATCAACCGATGTCGATGGCGTGATGAATGGTGAAATTGACAATTTCTTGAAAGCGTACCTGATGATGATGGGACAAAAAGAAGAAGAATAATTTTAGTAGTACTCAAAATAAAACTCCTCAACATTCTAATTAAGAATTGTTTGAGGAGTTTTTTGTTTTCAAAAAGTTGCTCATTTAAAAGGAATTGAGTTTATTTGGTAATTATACCACCAAAAAACCAACCAAAAACTATGAAATCGTATTCTATAAACGAAATCAACGAAGTACTTAAAGGTACTATTGTTGGATCAATTAACCCCACAATAACCGCTCCTGAACAACTAGACGAAGCTTCAGCAACTGAAATCACTTTTATTGGTCACCGAAAATATGAAAAAAATTGGGCTACTTCAAAAGCCTGTGCTGCTGTAGTCAACGAAGATATTAGCATCGAAACTGGAGACAATCGGGTATTTATCAAAGTACAAAATGCCGATTTAGCGATGTCACAGGTATTGGAACTTTTTGCACCGCCAAGTCCCGTATTTCATGTCGAAATTCATCCAACTGCCGTAATTGATGCTTCAGCAACCATTGGAAAAGGGAGTAAAATTGGTGCCAATGTGTATGTTGGACCGAAAACTACTATCGGAGAAAATACCATCCTCTACCCTAACGTAACCGTTTTGGACGAATGTACTATTGGAAACAATACTGTAATTTGGTCAGGAACTGTGGTTCGTGAACGTTGCCATATTGGTCATCATTGTATCATTCACCCCAATGCGACTATTGGCGCTGATGGTTTTGGTTTTAGACCCGACCCACAAAAAGGCTTGGTGAAAATTCCACAAATTGGCAATGTTGTTATTGGAAATGGCGTAGAAATTGGCGCTAACTCTTGCGTAGACCGAGGAAAATTCAGTTCTACTGTTTTGGGTGACGGCTGTAAAATTGACAATTTAGTTCAAATTGGTCACAACAGTAAACTAGGTCGTTTTTGTATAATGGCTGGAAACTCTGGATTGGCAGGTTCGGTAACATTAGGCAACGGAGTAATCATTGGCGGAAGCGCTTCAATTAAAGACCACACCACGTTGGGCAATGGTGCTATTGTTGGTGCAGGTTCAGGAGTAGTAAGTAATGTTGATGCAGGTAAAACCGTTTTAGGTTATCCAGCCGTTGACGCTAGAGATGCGCTGAAACAATGGGCTATATTAAAACGCCTTGTAGAAGATTCAAAAAAATAAAAATAAGATTCAAAAAGGAATTAAAAATCATCATTTGGGACCGCTTTTCAAATGATGATTTTGTATTTTAGCCTTTTAAATATCATATACCCACACTATAAATGGATTTGAATTTCAATAAAAACGAAGATCATAACAAACTGTTACTTTCTGAATTGCGCAAAAAATTAGGCGAAGTAAAACTGGGAGGCGGAGAAAAACGTATTCAAAAATTACATGCCGAAGGAAAGATGACAGCACGTGAACGTATTGATTATTTACTCGATGCGAATGAAAAAAGTATTGAAATTGGCGCCTTTGTGGGCGAAGGTATGTACAAAGAACACGGCGGCTGTCCTTCGGGCGGGGTCGTGGTTAAACTTGGATACATCAAAGGAAAACAATGTATTGTCGTTGCCAATGATGCGACTGTAAAAGCGGGTGCTTGGTTTCCAATAACCGCTAAGAAAAACCTTCGTGCGCAAGAAATAGCCATGGAAAATCGCATTCCAATTATCTATTTAGTAGATAGTGCTGGGGTGTATTTGCCTTTACAAGATGAAATTTTTCCAGACAAAGAACACTTTGGACGTATATTCAGAAACAATGCCTTAATGAGCAGTATGGGAATTACTCAAATTTCAGCAGTGATGGGGAGTTGTGTTGCGGGTGGTGCTTATTTACCCATCATGAGTGACGAAGCTTTAATTGTAGATAAAACCGGAAGCATCTTTTTGGCGGGAAGTTATTTAGTCAAAGCTGCCATTGGCGAAAGCATTGACAACGAAACTTTAGGTGGTGCAACAACGCATTGCGAAATCTCGGGAGTAACCGATTATAAAGCCAAAGACGACAAAGACGCTTTGGACAAAATAAAAAATATCGTTGATAAAATTGGCGATTATAACAAAGCAGGTTTCAACCGAATCAAACCAGAGAAACCCGCTCAAGACGAAAACGAATTGTACGGCGTGCTCCCAAAAGCACGTACCGATCAATACGATATGATGGAAATCATCAAACGAATGGTCGATAATTCTGAATTTGAAGCCTACAAAGAAGGCTACGGTCAAACTATTATTACGGGCTATGCTCGTATAGACGGTTGGGCTGTGGGAATTGTAGCCAATCAACGAAAAGTAGTCAAAACTAAAAACGGCGAAATGCAATTTGGAGGCGTGATTTACTCCGATTCGGCAGATAAGGCGACACGATTTATAGCCAATTGCAACCAAAAGAAAATTCCGTTAGTGTTTTTACAAGATGTAACTGGATTTATGGTAGGGAGTAAATCAGAACATGGCGGTATTATAAAAGACGGTGCGAAAATGGTGAATGCTGTTTCCAATTCGGTGGTGCCAAAATTCACTGTCATTGTTGGCAACTCTTATGGAGCTGGAAATTATGCCATGTGTGGAAAAGCTTACGACCCGCGTTTTATTGTGGCTTGGCCGAGCGCTGAACTAGCTGTAATGGGTGGCACACAAGCCGCTAAAGTATTGGCGCAGATTGAAGCCAATTCGCTAAAAGCAAAAGGAGAAGAAGTAGATGAAGCCAAAGAAGCGGAATTGTTTGCCAAAATAAAAGCGCGTTATGACGAACAAGTGTCTCCTTACTATGCAGCCTCTCGACTATGGACCGATGCTATTATTGATCCTTTGGATACGCGTACATGGATTTCGATGGGAATTGAAGCCGCCAACCACGCTCCTATTGAAAAACCGTTTAATTTAGGCGTGATTCAAACATAAAATAAAAAGAGAGGTAATTACCTCTCTTTTTTTATACTCTAATTACCCAATACTTTGATCTCGTATTACTTTACCGGTAGCGGTTCTTTTAAATTCTGGAATAAATACAATCTCTTTTGGTTTTTCGTATTTGTCTAAAACTTCAAAAATAGATTCGTCAATAAGCATTGATTCCCCTTCCACAAACAAGACTAATTTTTCTCCTAAAAGTTCATCCGCTTGTCCGTACACAAAAAAGCAGTTTGAAATTGAAGAAGCTAGTTTTTCTTCTATTTGCTCCGGAATTAATTTGATACCACCGCTATTAATTACGTTATCAAAGCGGCCTTTCCAAACAAACTGAGTATCTGAAACTAAATCGACCAAATCATTGGTTACAATTTTTTCACCACTAATTTTATGGGCATCAATCACCAAACAATGTCTATCATCAGTTGTAATTTTCACATTAGGTAAGACCGTAAAAGCAGACGCCCCTACTCGCTTGGCAGCAATATGCGTAATCGTTTCGGTCATTCCGTAGGTTTCATAAATCTGAGACGGAACCTTAACCAACTCTTGTTCTAAGGTCTTAGTAACTTTGGCACCGCCAATGATTAACTTTTTAATTCGGTGCAAGTCGTTCAATGAATTTTTAGCTTGTAAAGGCACCATCCCACAAAAATCAAAATCACCTTTTACACGCTCCATCGGATGCGAACTTGGCGCTACAAATTCCATATCCAAACCTAAAATAAAGGCTCTTACAAACATCATTTTACCTGCTACATATTCCGTTGGTAAACAATGAAGCACTTTTTGACCAGGTTGCAAATCAAAAAAATCACCTGTAGCCAAAGCCGAATTGACCATGGCTTGTTTATCTACACGAATAATTTTTGGAGTCCCTGTAGAACCTGAAGTATTCATTTCTAAATAGGGTTTTGGATCAAACCAATCCAAAATAAATATCCCCAGTGGTTTCTCGTAATTTTCGCCTTCTTTAATAAACGAATAGGCAACACGAAGCAAATCGTCTTTAGTAAAACTAAAACCGTTTAACTTAAATTTGTTGTGAACATTGTGATAGGTTACTGTACTCATAGTATGCAAAATATATTATCTATTTATGACTGAATTAAATTCTTCCTGTTAATTTTTCTCTCCAATTGGTCCATCGGTATTTCTTTTCAAAAAGCACTACTAAAATGGGGAAAATGATACTAATTGGCAAAATAATATCAAAGAAAACACTCGGATCTGAGGTGCTTTTTAAAATGGAATGAGTTTGAAATGCAGTCCAATCCGAAGTGACTAACAAAGCCGCAATAAAATTATTTGCAAAATGAAAGCCCAAAGCCAACTCCATTCCTTCATCCATCAAGGTAATGATACCTAGAAACAAACCTGTACCGATATAATAGATCAGAATAGAATAACCCATTTTGTCAACTTCGGGATTAGCAATATGAAGCATCCCGAAAATTAGTGAGGTCATCAATAACGGAAACCATTTGTTTTTAGCCAAAACACCAAACCCTTGCATCAAGTATCCTCTAAAGATTAATTCTTCACTACCTATTTGAAAAGGAAATAACAATAGTCCTATTACGAATAAAAGTAAAAAAGGAATCCAATCAAACTGAACGATGAAATCCTCTGGATACAAAATATATACAACAACTGTAGAAATGATTGTAATTCCTGCCCAAATTGAAAATGAAAATAAGACTCGATGCCAATCTATCGAATTCCGACTAGTTATAAGCTGCAAAAAAGATTGTTTATGAAAAAACCGAACAAGTGCATACAATTGAAAAAACACAAATACAAACGACACTAACATCAAGAATAAAGCAAGATTAGAATCTAAGAATCCAACGGTAGCTTCATATGTATTGGGATAAGGTATTTTTTCTTTATACGACTTGATATAAACTCCTAAAATAAAAGGCAATTGTCCCACCAAAGAGGCACAAAAAAGAATAAATGACCCGAGTAGGTATTTCCAAAATACATTTTCCTTGGTGTTACCTAGTGCTATAAACATAATTTAATCTTGTAAAATAATCACCCTAAAATACGTTTTTAATTTCAATATTTTCATTACTTCGCAAAAAATTTAAAACATGATACAAATATATCATAATCCACGTTGCGGGAAATCTAGAAACTGTGTAGCATTTATTTCAGATAAAAAATTAGATACAAACATCATCAAGTATCTCGAAACACCACCAACAGTTCAAGAAATCAAGGACTTACTTTTAAAACTGAACTTTAAACCCATTCAATTGGTACGAGTAAAAGAAAGTATTTGGATTGAAAATTATAAAAACAAATCGCTAACTGATGAGGCAATTATTCAAGCCATAGTAACACATCCAATACTAATTGAAAGACCTATAGTAATTAAAGGAGATAAAGCCATTATTGGAAGAATTCCTGAAGAAGTAGCACAATTCATCAAATAAAGTAATATTAACTTTTTTTTATGACTTGCCTAATGTAACCTTTTAACTATTTATAAGTCTAAAGACAATAATTAAAATCACTATTGATGAAAAAAATAAATGCTTTAGCATTAATTGTACTGTTTTTAAGCAGTATGTTGAGTTTTGGTCAACAAGCACCAATTGCAAAAACAAAATTAAAAATAACTGGAAAAGTTATTGAAAAAACAACCAAACAACCATTAGAATACGCAACAATCACCCTTAGACTACCTAACAATCCAAAAGCCGTTTCAGGAGGGATAACAAACAATAAAGGAGAATTTTCAGTAGATGCTGTGTCAGGTACCTATGATATAACTATAGAGTTCATTTCGTTTAAATCAACAGAGATTAAAGGAAAAAGCATTGAATCCAATACGAATTTGGGAACCATTTCTTTAACTGAAGACGCAGCGCAATTAAACGAAGTAGTAGTGCGTGCTGAAAAAACGACAGTCGAAATCAAACTTGACAAAAAAGTGTTCAATGTTGGAAACGATTTGATGGTAAAAGGCGGAACTGTTAGTGATGTATTATCAAACATTCCTTCTGTTTCAGTTGATGTTGAAGGAAATGTGAGTTTGAGAGGTAACGAAAATGTGAAAATATTAATTGACGGCAGACCGTCTAACGCCATTAATATAGTTGAAGCCCTACGTATTATTCCAGCTGATGCTATTGACAAAGTGGAAGTTATCACCAACCCATCGGCGCGTTATGATGCTGAAGGTGGTGGAGGTATTTTGAATATCGTTTTGAAAAAAGGAAAAAATCTAGGTTTCAACGGAACTTTTATTGCTACAGGTGGTATTCCTGATAACAATGGTTTAAGCGGAAACGTTAACTACAAAACTAAAAATGTGAGTTTGTTTACTACTCAAGGCTATAGTTTTAGAAGTAATCCTGGAAATATGATCAACGAGACTACCTATTATAATTCAGATAATTCCATTCGTAATTTCATAGTTGAACCAAGAGAAAATGACCGATACGGAAAAGGGTATAATGGAAATTTTGGTGTTGATATAGCGATTGACAAAAACACTTCTTGGACTAATACCATTAATTATCGAAATAATAAAGGAGACAATACAGATACTGTTTTTCAAAATTACTTTACGTCGACTAATGTTTTCGATTATACTAAAAACCGAATTAACAAAGAAAATAGTGATAGTGAGAATATAGAATACACTACTAATTTTACTAAAAACTTTAAGAAAGCGGGACATAAATTCAGTATTGATGGATCTATTTCTTCTAATGATGATACCACAAGTGCTATTGTAACTGAAACAGGTACCAATACCATTGCAACTAAATTAGACAACACTATTAACAATCAAAAGCAAGATAGAATCTTGGTTCAAAGTGATTATGTTTTGCCTTTAGGTAAAGGAAGTCAATTTGAGGCTGGATATCGTGGGGATTTTTCAGAACTTGTGACTGATTATCAAGTTAAAAACGAAGGGGTTATCAATCCGAATTTTACTAATATATTGGAATACAAAGAAAAAGTAAACGCTTTATATACCCAATATGGTTTTAAACAAAATAAAGTCTCAGTCCTTTTAGGATTGCGCTATGAAGATTCCAATATTGAGATCAATCAATTAGCTACTGCTGATTTTAATACCAAAAAATACGGTAACTTATTTCCAAGTGCTTTCTTAACCTATGAAATTTCAGATAAAAGTAGTACTTCTATCAGTTACAGTAAAAGAATTCAGAGACCAAGAGGAAGAATGCTAAATCCATTCAGTAACCTATCTAGTAATATCAATATTTTTGTTGGTAATCCAGATTTAGATCCATCAATGACAGATGCAATTGATTTTGGATATATCAAACGTTGGTCTAAATTAACTTTAAGTACTTCATTGTATTACAACAAAACTACCGATGTGTTCCAAATGGCGCGAAGAGAATCAGGGAATTTTGTAAATGGAACACCAATCATTATAACATCTCCAATTAACATTGCTACAGAATTTAGAACTGGATTTGAATTTACCTTAAATTATTCACCTTACAAATGGTGGAAATTGAATTCTAACTTCAACTTCTTCCAAAGCGATACCGAAGGAGATTTTGTGTATACTAATTTTAATAATGTTGTAGTTATACAAAAGTTCAACAATAACGCCACTTCTTGGTTTAGTCGTTTAACCTCTAAGATTACTTTACCTTCTAAAATTGATTGGCAAACCAATTTAATGTACATGGGTGGTCAAACAAATGCTCAAGGAAAAGTATTAGGCAATTTTAGTGCTAATTTAGCTTTCAGCAAAGATATCTTAAAAGATAAAGGAACATTAACCTTGAATATAAACGACGTTTTTAATGGTCGAAAAAGAATTATGGAAACTTATCTTCCTGGTGTTTTAAGTTCAAGATCCGAAATGCAATGGAGAGTTAGACAGGTAACTTTATCATTTACATACCGTTTCAACAAAGCTAAAAACGAAAGAGAAAAACAACCCAAGAAAATGAACGAAGGTGGTGGCGATATGGAATTCCAAGGATAACAAAAAAAAGACTCTCTTTTCAGACAGTCTTGGTTTTAGGTATAAAAAAAGCTCCGAAATTCGGAGCTTTTTTATTATAAGACAATCAGACTATACTGATTGCTCTTCTTTCTGTTTTGCTTTCTTTTCTTTGTAAGCTTCCCAAGAAGCACCACCAACCCAATAAGACACGAATCCAACTAAGAAAAACATTAGCCAAAATCCCATTGTCAAAATGGTTAAGAAAAGTAAAAAGCCTAAGTACTGTGAAAAAGTAAACATATTTTCCGGAATTTGTTTGTATACAAGTACAAATGTAAGTTTATTATTTTGGTCAGCCAACAAAAAATAAAAAAACTACACTATAGATCAGTATAAAAAATAAGGACAGTTTTTAATCTTTTGATTATCAAACTTATTCACCATCAACATATGCTTGTAAATAGCTAAATTTTGGTGTAAGTTTTCCGTTTTCTGTAATTTGAGCTCTACTCAAAATCTCATTTGCATCGCCATTCATAAAAGCTGGAATAACTGATGTCATAAATTGGTGTCCGAATCCTTCGCTAGCATCCTTTGGCAATTCGCAAGGCAAATTATCAACAGCCATAACAACAATAGCGGCGGGATGAAACAAATCAACCTCTGTATGAGATGAAGGTAAGTAGCCATAAAATGGTTCTTCAATGGTTGTAGCTCTCAGCGTACAGGCAACAGGTCCATTTACATCGCAAGAAATATCAGCGACAACTTTGATTTTACAATTACTTGCATTCAACATTTCTTGAGAAAGAATTGTAGGAGCTTCATTCGCATGGAAATGTCCCATTATAGCAATATCGGCTACTTTTGTAAAACGTTCAAAATCGGATTTATATTCTTTAGGATGTTTATAAAAATCTATGTTATCTTTTGATTCTCCATCTAATCGTTTATTGTAATCCAGCACATCAATCAATACATAAACTGGTTGTGTAAAATTTTTAGAAAGAAAATGATCTACACTAACTTGTTTTACTTTCATAGCGTCAAGAATTTCCTTACAACCAGAACCTACTTTCCCAGTTCCTGTTACAACAATCTTTACGGGAGGTAAGACCGGACGTTTCAAATATGTAATTAATGCTTCTTTACCGTCTAATGTTTCAGCCTTAGGCAATTTAAATAATTCGAATTTAATCCCAAAAGCACGAAAAGCATTATAAGTACCCACAATTCCTGCGTATTTTCCAAATCCAATTAATCGTTTATCATTTGCATCTACAATTGTTTCATGATCAAATAAACTAATGTTTTTTGTCAGTACAGTTTGAAGTAGCGCTCTATTATAGGGTTGTTTTTTAATAGTATGCGAAAAAAAGAAATAAGATGTATTGGGAATCAGATAATCAACAGGAACTTCTTTAACTCCTAACAATACATCGCAATCCGACACATCATTAACAACTTCTATTCCTAAATGGGTATATTCTTCATCAGAAAATACACGTATATCTGAACTTTCGACTTTAAACTCTACTTGAGGATATTGCTCTTTTAAAGACAACAAAGCGGCTGGAGAAAATACAACTCTTCTATCAGGAGGATTTTTACGTTCTTTTATAATTCCGAATTTCATAATTTACACGCATTTAAATTGAAGTAATTTAACTTTACTATTTAATATTGTTACAAATATAACATTTTTACTATTTGAATACTCTAGTTTTGATTACTAAATCCTATTGTACCCAAAAGGAATAATTGAAAATCAGCCCACTAGACATTTAATAACATTTCATTGTGGATAAAAAGTTACTGATAATTGAAAAAAAAATTCTGAAACGCAATGGATTCAATATATTTGTGATTTAAGTACCACTACTCAAATGAATAATATAAAAAACGCAAATATACTACAAATACTGGTTTTATGCCTTGTTTTAAGCTCATGCGGCAAAGGCAAAATGGAATCTGACATCAAAGACTCTGAACTTCCTGAAAATGTGCTCCCTAAAATGAAACCTTACATTAATGAGGAAACTAAGCTTAGCGAAGAATATATTAAAACTACCCGACAAAAAGTTGCTCATTTTTATAACAAAAACTGGCCTGGAAAAAGTGCTAACGGCGCATTTTTAGTTGCTAAGAATGGGCAAATCATCTTTGAAAAATACGATGGATTAGCTAATTTTAATAAAAAAGACAGTATCACTCCTACAACTCCATTACATATCGCTTCAGTGAGTAAAGTGCTAACTGCTGCTGCTGTTTTAAAACTAGTAAATGCAAACCGTCTCGAATTAGATCAAAAAGTAAATACTATTTTAAAAGAATTTCCTTTCCCTGAAGTTACCGTACGAATGTTATTGAACCACCGAAGCGGATTACGTAACTATGCCTATTTCACCGATAGAAACGATGGCATTTGGGACAGACACAACCGACTGACTAATCAAGACATCTTGACACTTTTGGCAACCAAAAACATTGGGTTAGAATCTAGAACCAACACGCGCTTTGCGTATTGCAATACTAATTATGCTATGCTAGCCCTCATTATTGAGAAAATAACTAAAAAAAGCTATAAGGCAGTCATGACCGAAATGATCTTTAAACCATTGGGAATGACGAATACTTTTGTGTTTGAATATGAAAAAGACAAAGATAAAATCGTTCCGTCCTACAAAGCAAACCGAGTAGAAATTGGTAAAGATTATTTAGACGAAGTCTATGGTGATAAAAACATCTATTCTACTGTGCGTGATTTATTAAAGTTTGATCGCGCTAGAAATAGAAAAGATTTCTTAGAACCTGAGTTGGCTAAACAAGTCTACGTAGGATATAGTAACGAAAAAGAAGGTGAGAAAAATTACGGATTGGGCATTCGTATGATTAATTTTAAAACAGGCCAAAATTTCTATTTCCACAATGGCTGGTGGCATGGCAATACTTCGTCCTATATCACACTCCCAAAAGATCAAGTAACTATTATCGCCTTGTCAAACAAAATGAATAAAAGCACGTACAACGTAAAGAAAGTAGCACCGCTATTTGGGGATTATCCATTTAAAACAGATACGGAAGAATAATTCGATTTACGATATACGATGTGCGATGTACGATATACGATGTACGATGTGCGATATACGATGTAGGATGTACGATTTACGATATACGATATACGATGTGCGATATACGATGTATGATTTACGAAGTATCGGGAGCATTTAAATAGCCCAATCAATTCGTTTTTATCCCTAAAAAAGATTTACCTTTGCCATTCGAAAACAACATGGGGTCGACTGGTTTTGACAGCAAGTCGAATTGAAAAGTAAGCAGGTCGAGAACTGAAGTAATTCTCGTTAATAAAAGGCTTCACACTTTTTACACGGCGAAGGAAACTACGCTCTTGCTGCATAAT
>JAGNSF010000036.1 GCA_017988155.1 Flavobacterium sp.
TTTTAGATCTTCTAAAAGATATGTAATAAATCGTTGATTTTTTGCTTTTTTATAAGCGTTTAATATCGATTTCAAATAATTTATCAAAAATGTCGAAAATCATTTCGGCATTTTTTTTTCGAGTTTTAATTTCTATTTTTCCAATTGCAATTCCAGTATCTTCGATTTCCATCGTTTGATTTACGATGTCTAGCTTTTTTTCTTTGATTACACGCATCACTTTATTCATGTTTTTGTAGTCAAACGAAATCAAAAAATGAATATCGATGGTTTTTTCAATAATTTCGGCATCTTCTAAAACCAATTGTGCCGTGGTTTTGTATGCGGTTATTAAGCCGCCTACTCCTAATTTTATTCCGCCAAAGATTCGAACAACAACTAAAAGCACATTGGTCAAGCCAAAAGATTGAATTTGTCCATAAATGGGAGCTCCTGCAGTATTGCTTGGTTCTCCATCATCATTAGCTCTGTAACTTATTTTTTCGGTGCCAATTTGGTACGCATAACAATAATGTACTGCATGAGGATGTAGCTTTCGTAATAGGTCAATAATCGGTTTTACTTCTTCTTCAGATTCGATAGGAAAAGCATAACCAAAGAATTTACTACTCTTTTCTTTGAATAGAACTTCATCTGTAGCCTGTGCAATCGTAGTATAAGTGTCTTTGATTTCCAATTGGTAAATTGTAGTCTAAATTATGTTTTTTTCCAAAAGTTCAATTACATCTTCCTGACCTACTTTAAGATTCCAAACATGAATTCCTAAAGCTGCTGCAGCATCAGTATTGTCTTTTTTGTCATCTACAAATAAAGTGTGCTTTGGTAATAGTTCGTGTTGACGAATCAGTGTAGTGTAGATTTCGGCATCGGGTTTTCGCATTCCCATTTCATAAGAAAAATACACTTTTTCAAAACATTGGTAAAATGCACCGTAAAATGAAGCACCTTCTCTTTGTTCAAAATGATTAATATGTATAGAATCGGTGTTACTCAACAAAAAGAGGCGGTATTTATGAGATAATAGTTGTAAAAATTCCAATCGATGTAATGGAAAATCCAACAAAACAGCATTCCAAGCCACCAAAATTTCCTCAATCGAGGCGTTAGGGATATGTTTTTGAATTCCTAGCAAAAAGTTGTCTCTCGAAATTTCTCCTTTTTCAAATGAAATATTTAATTGATCTAAGTCTTCGTCCCAAGAAGTTAAACCCAAACGTTGTAAACCATCAATAGTAGCTTGTTTGTCCAAATTGATGAAAATATCTCCAAAATCAAAAATAATTGTATCAATCATAATTTCTAATTATTAGCAATTCATCTGTTCCTATTTTTTCTTTTTTTGACGGGGCCGTATTTAATATAGGTGCTTTTATTCCGTTGCCAAATTGACTATTACCAATAAAAACACGTGCTTCATCCCAAAGATTGGCGTCTATAAAAGTCTGCAATGTTTGAGCGCCTCCTTCAATAATTATCGATTGAATTTGGTGTTGGTACAATCGTTCCAAAATTTGTTTCGCTATATTTTGTTGAAAATCAATTGATTCGTAGATGATATTCTCGGAAGCTAGCATCGCTTTATTTTTAGAAAACACGATAGTTTTGACTTGATTATCAAACACATGCGCTGTTTTTGGAATACGATTGTTTTGGTCAATCACGATTCGAATAGGATTATTTCCATTCCAGTCCCGTGCGTTTAATTGAGGGTTATCGTCTATCACGGTTTGTGTACCTACTAAAATAGCTTGTTCCTCGGCACGCCATTTATGCACTAATTGTCTAGAATAGGAATTAGTTATCCAAACGGGTTTTTGTTCTTTCTTTTCTAAAGGAGCAATAAAGCCGTCTTGGGTTTGCGCCCATTTCAATATAATATATGGTCTTTTCTTTTCGTGAAACGTAAAAAAACGTTGGTTGAGTTCGTGACATTCTTTTTCCAAAATCCCAACAATTACATTTGCTCCAGCTTCTTTCAATCGTTTAATGCCATTTCCAGCTACCTTTATATTAGAATCGACTGTTCCAATGACTACATTCGGAATTTTATTTTCGATAATCAAATCGCAACACGGAGGTGTTTTTCCAAAATGACTGCAAGGTTCTAAACTTACATAGATAGTTGCTTTGTCTAATACTGATGGGTCTTTAACAGAACGTATGGCGTTGACTTCGGCATGAGGTTCGCCTGCTTTTCGGTGCCAGCCTTCGCCAATGATTTGACCATCATATACAATCACACTCCCCACCATCGGATTGGGATAGGTAGTTCCAAAACCGTTTTTGGCGAGTTCGATGCAACGAGCAATAAAGTATTCGTGATTGTTCATAATACAAAAGTACTACTTTTTAGCTTTTCTATTTATGAGGTAAGTTTCGAAAATTCTAATAAACAATAGTTACTTTTGCCTTTCAAATTAGCTTTTATACAAATGGAGAATTGGCTTATCAGGAAAATTGAGAAAAAAGACAATGCGGCAGTAGCTCAATTAATACGTTCGGTTTTTGACGAATTGAATATTCCCAAAATAGGAACTGCTTACGAAGATCCGTATTTGGACTTGATGTTCGAAGAATACAACAAGCCAAGAGCTGTCTATTATGTGGTAGAACACGAGGGGAAAATTAAAGGTGTTGCCGGAATTGCTCCTCTCGAAAATGAAGCGCCAAGTATTTGCGAATTGCAAAAAATGTACTTTTTACCCGAAACTCGTGGGAAAGGAATTGGTAGCGAAATGATGGCAATTTGTTTGCAATCAGCAAGGGAGTTTGGTTTCGAAAAATGTTATTTGGAAACCATGCCATTCATGCATGCAGCACAAAAATTATATAAAAAATCAGGTTTTGATTACCTAGATGCGCCAATGGGTTGCACTGGACATACGAGTTGTCCGGTTTGGATGTTGCAAGATTTGTAAAATTACTTTGATTCTTAAAACATGACTATAAAACACTACCGAGACCAATTCATACAAGAACTTACTCCGTTATATGATGCGGGAGAAGTTGAGAGTTTTTTCTATCTCATTTTGGAAGCCAAACATCAACTAAAGCGAGTGGATTTGGCTTTACAACCGGATTTAGTTTTTTCTGAATCAGAATTGAAAACTTGGAGTTCAATTTTGGAACAACTTAAAAGAGAAATTCCGGTACAATATCTATTAGGTTCCACTCATTTTTACGGATTAGAATTGGAGGTCAATCCCAATGTTTTGATTCCTAGACCTGAAACGGAAGAGCTGGTGGATTGGATAATTCAAAGTTCAAAGTTCAAAGTTCAAAGTTCAAAGTTCAAAATTCTTGATATCGGAACGGGGAGTGGTTGCATTGCCATTTCGTTAGCTAAGAATTTACCTAACGCGGAAGTATTTGCTTTAGATGTTTCCGACAAAGCTTTGGCCACCGCCCAAAAAAATGCCGAATTGAATCAAGTGCAAGTACAATTTATCTGTCAAAGTATTTTGGAAACCGAAGATTTAGGTCAGCAATTTGACCTAATTGTCTCGAATCCGCCTTATGTACGTCATTTGGAAAAACAAGAAATCAAGAAAAATGTTTTGGACAACGAACCTCATTTAGCCCTTTTTGTAGAAGATAATGATGCTTTGATTTTTTATAGAAAAATTGCGCAATTAGCAAAGAAAAATCTATGTCCGAAAGGTCAATTGTATTTTGAAATCAACCAATATTTAGGTCAAGAAACGTTGGATTTACTTCAAGAGATGGGTTTCAAAGACATTACACTTAGAAAAGATATTTACGGTAATGATAGAATGATTCAATGTACGATATAAGAATTACGATTTACGAAACATCAATATCGTATATCCAAAATCGTCAATCGCAAATTGATTTATTCGTATCGCAACGCCTCAATTGGATCTAACACCGCTGCTTTTATTGCAGGGTATAATCCAGAAACAATTGCCACAATAAAACTAGTGATGAAGGCTGCCATTATCGCACCCCAAGGAATAACAAAGGTAAAGTCCATGGCAGTTGCAATTCCGAAACCAATTAATATTCCAAAAACAATTCCGACTAATCCTCCTAATTGTCCTATTAATAAGGTTTCTATGAAGAACTGAAATGCAATAGTTGATTTTTTAGCTCCTAAGGCTTTTCGGACACCAATTTCTCGGGTTCTTTCTGTTACCGAAACAATCATAATGTTCATTAAAGCAATAGATGAGCCTAAAACAGTAATTACGCCAATAAGCCAAGAGGCTAATCCAAGGTATTGAGTAATACTCAAGATGCGGTTAATCAAATCGTCAGAACGTACTACACCAAAATTATTATCCTTTACGGGACTTAATTTTCGAACACGTCGCATCGTACTGGTGGCATTATCAATAGCTTGTTCTAACAGTTCTTTTTTATTCACCATTACACTCAAACTGTAGTTGATATTCGGGGCTGTAAATAAAGAACGAGCCACTTGTATTGGAATTAAAACTCGTAAATCTTGGCTATTTCCAAAAGTAGATCCTTTCTCTTTCAATACTCCGATAACTTTAAATTTAGAGCCACGAATGGAAATAATTTTATTTATAGGGTTAACATCTTTGAGCAAACCTTTTTCAAAATCAGATCCCACCACACACATATAGGTATTATTATCAATATCAAATCCATTGAAGTTGCGACCCAGACTAGTTTCTAAACCAGAATTAGGAATAAAATTTTCATCTACTCCAACAACTGTTATTTCAGGATCTGTCTCATTAGCTTCATATTTTACTTCTGCTCTTGATGTAGCAGTAAATGAAAGGGAAGTTTCTGTAAAAGGGTATTTGAATTTATCTTGAAATGCAACGGCTTCAGGATAGGAAATAATTGGATTGATAATTTCTCGTTCCTCATTTCCTCTGTTTCGAGTGGTATTCTCGTATTGATTAATGTTGAAGGTATTGGCACCCATAGAAGCAAAATCAGCTGAAAGAGTATTTTCTAGTGCAGCCACTACAGTAAGTATTCCTACTAAGGCAGTAATACCAATAGCTATAATCAATACGGTTAGTATGGTACGCAACAATTGAGTTCGAACTGAACCAATTGCAATCTTAACGTTTTCTTTGAATAAATTTAGCATAGTACCAATTTGTCACGAAAATACAATTTTTGTTACAAGTTTGCTCTAGAAGAGCGGATATTTATTTTAAAAATAAGATATTTGCACTGCGTTTCAGTATTTAGAAATTCAAATTATTAATAGGACATCAAATATCGTATATCGTACATCGTATATTGTAAATCGTAAATTAAAATGGCATCAAAACCAAGTATTCCAAAAGGAACTCGAGATTTTTCACCTACAGAGGTTGCAAAACGTCAGTATATTATCCAAATGATCAAAAGTAATTTTGAGAAATTTGGTTTTCAACCGATTGAAACTCCTTCTTTTGAAAATTCCGAAACCTTAATGGGAAAATATGGTGAAGAAGGAGATCGCTTGATTTTTAAAATTTTGAATTCTGGGGATTATTTGGCAAAAGCCAATGCAACTCATTTAGAAGCAAAGGATAGTACTAAATTGACTGTAAGTATTTCTGAAAAAGCCTTGCGTTATGATTTAACAGTGCCTTTTGCACGATATGTGGTACAACACCAAAACGAAATTGAATTTCCTTTTAAAAGATACCAAATCCAACCCGTTTGGAGAGCCGATCGCCCTCAAAAAGGCCGCTTCAGAGAATTTTTTCAATGTGATGCCGATGTAGTAGGTTCGACCTCTTTGTGGCAAGAAGTAGAATTAATTCAATTGTATGATGGGGTATTTACTGCTTTAGGTTTAAATGGGGTAACTATTAAAATCAACAATAGAAAAATACTTTCTGGAATTGCAGAAGTGATTGGCGCTTCAGATAAATTAATCGATTTTACAGTGGCTTTAGATAAGCTGGATAAAATTGGTGAAGACGGAGTAAAGAAAGAAATGATGGAGAAAGGGATTTCGGAAACGGCCATTGCTAAGGTGCAACCTTTGTTTAGTTTTACGGGAACTTTTTCGGAGAAAATCAATCAATTATCCGATTTATTAGTGGATTCAGTTGAAGGCATAAAAGGCGTTGAAGAGTTGCGTTTTATTTGTGATAAAGTATCAGCTCTTGGTTTAGCAACTGCTATTTTAGATTTGGATGTGACTTTGGCAAGAGGATTGAATTATTATACAGGCGCTATTTTTGAGGTGGCAGCACCAGCAGGAGTAGCTATGGGTTCTATCGGTGGTGGTGGTCGTTACGATGATTTGACGGGTATTTTTGGTTTAAAAAACATGAGTGGAGTGGGAATCTCTTTTGGCTTAGATCGTATTTATTTGGTCATAGAAGAATTGGGATTGTTTCCAACTACAGTTACCGCAACTTCGCAAGCATTGTTTATTAATTATGGCGAAAATGAAGCGTTTTACGCTATGAAAGCGATTAAAGAATTACGCCAATCGGGAATAAAAGTAGAATTATATCCAGACAACGCTAAGTTGGCTAAACAATTTCAACACGCTGATAAAAGAAGCATTCCTTTTGCTGTAATGGCCGGAGATCAAGAGATGAATTCGAATTCCTATACTTTGAAAAACCTTCAAACGGGAGAACAGAAATCGCTAAGTTTAGAGGAACTGAAAAAAGTTTTAGCATAAAAAAAAGCTTCGTTTGATGGGAACGAAGCTTTTTCTACTATAAGGTAATACTGAATTAATAATTATTTAGAAACGAACCTTAATTTCAATTTAGGGAGTCAATCCAAAATAGTGAATTGTTTCGAATACAAACTTACTCTAATCGAATACTAAATAGTCTTAAAATTTTATTAAATTTTTTAGGCTACCAAAAAGAGGGTTGATGCTAAATTCCGTATTAATTTTCCATAATTAGTTCTGCCTTAAAGGTGACAATTTGACATTTTTGAAGATTTGGCAGTACTTTTGCAATCCAAAAACAAATAAAAATGAAGTTTAAGAATATTTTTAAAAATACAAGTACTATGACTACTGAAAAAACAGAAATCGATCAAGAAATAGAAGGAACACCAGTGGAAACGCAGGCAAATGAAGAACAAGCAAGTGTCGAAGAATTACCTGTTGAAGAACAATTAGCCTTAGATTTAGCGGCAGAAAAAGATAAATTTTTACGCTTATTTGCTGAATTTGAAAATTACAAAAGAAGAACTTCAAAAGAACGCATTGAGTTGTTTAAAACAGCTAATCAAGAAGTGTTATTGGCAATGCTTCCTATTTTGGATGATTTTGACAGAGCATTGATTGAAATCAGTAAGTCAGGGGATGAGTCTTTGGTGAAAGGGGTAGAATTAATTCACGAAAAATTAAAATCAACTCTAGTCGGTAAAGGATTAGAGGAAGTTGAAGTGAAAGCTGGAGATGCATTTGATGCAGATTTTGCTGAAGCAATTACGCAAATTCCTGCGCCGTCTGACAAAATGAAAGGGAAAATTGTAGATGTTCTAGAGAAAGGATACAAATTAGGAGATAAAATTATCCGTTTCCCAAAAGTTGTTATTGGTAACTAAACCCAGTCATATAATTTAAAAATATGAAAAAAGATTTTTACGAAGTATTAGGTATTTCAAAAGGTGCAGATGCTTCAGAAATAAAAAAAGCGTATAGAAAAGCGGCTATCAAATACCATCCTGACAAAAATCCAGGGGATAAGGAAGCCGAAGAAAACTTCAAATTAGCTGCTGAGGCTTATGAAGTTTTGAGTGATCCCCAAAAGAAAGCCAAATACGATCAATACGGACACCAAGCATTTGATGGTGCTGGTGGTTATGGCGGTGGTCACGGCGGAATGAATATGGATGATATTTTCAGTCAGTTTGGGGATATTTTTGGCGGCGGATTCGGCGGCGGATTCGGTGGCGGTAGAAGTAGTGGTCCTCGTCGTACCAAAGGAAGTAATTTACGTATCAAAGTCAAATTGACTTTAGAAGAAATTGCCAATGGTGTAGAGAAAAAAGTAAAAGTAAAACGTAAAGTTCAAGCTCAAGGTGTCTCATACAAAACCTGTTCGACTTGTAATGGTCAAGGACAAGTAATGCGTGTGACAAATACAATTTTGGGTAGAATGCAATCCGCATCAACTTGTCCAACTTGTGGAGGTACAGGGCAGTTATTAGATAAGAAACCTGCCAATGCAGATTCACAAGGAATGATTCAGGAAGATGAAACAGTAGCGATTAAAATCCCTGCTGGAGTAGTTGACGGAATGCAGTTAAAAGTTTCTAATAAAGGAAACGATGCGCCGGGAAATAGTATTCCAGGTGATTTGATTGTTGCTATCGAAGAAATTGAACACGAGTACTTGAAACGTGAAGGCGAAAATTTACATTACGATTTATACATCAGTTTTTCCGAAGCTGTTTTAGGAGTTTCAAAAGATATTGAAGCCGTAAACGGAAAAGTAAGAATCAAATTAGAAGAAGGAATCCAATCGGGTAAAATTCTACGTTTAAAAGGTAAAGGAATTCCAAGTTTGAACGGATATGGCAATGGTGATTTGTTAGTTCATGTGAATGTTTGGACTCCAAAAACATTGAACAAGGAACAAAAAGAATTTTTTGAGAAACACATAGGAGATGAAAATTTCACTCCAAATCCAGAAAAATCAGATAAGTCCTTTTTTGAAAAAGTAAAAGACATGTTTTCTTAGTTTTTTCAACAAGTAAATTAAAATATATTTCCCCATCCTTGTTCTAAATAAGGGTGGGTTTTTTATGTAACAAAACCAACTATTTAGGTACTAATTCTGTACTTTTACACAACCAAGTTTAAAGTGACTAAAATCAAAATTAAGAATGAGTAATTTACTTGAAGTTAATAAAATAGTGAAGCAATACGGCGATTACGTAGCGCTAAACGAAGTTTCTTTATCAGTTCCTAAAGGTAGTATTTACGGCTTGTTGGGACCCAATGGAGCGGGAAAAACCTCGCTAATTCGCATCATCAACCAAATTACTTTACCTGATAGTGGTGAGATTATTTTGGATGGTGAAAAATTACAACCCAAACACGTGCAGTACATTGGCTACCTTCCAGAAGAAAGGGGTTTGTACAAAAGTATGAAAGTAGGAGAGCAGTGTTTGTATTTGGCACAAATGAAAGGTTTAACCAAAGCCGAAGCCAAGAAACAACTCGATTATTGGTTTGACCGATTGGGAATTCAAGGGTGGTGGAATAAAAAAATACAAGAGCTGTCTAAAGGAATGGCACAAAAAATCCAATTTGTAGTTTGTGTGTTGCACCAGCCAAAATTATTGATTTTTGACGAACCGTTTTCAGGTTTTGATCCAGTGAATGCGAATATCATTAAAGACGAAATTTTAGCGTTGAAAGAACAAGGTTCGACCATTATTTTTTCGACACATCGAATGGAAAGTGTCGAAGAATTATGCGATGATATAGCTTTGATTCATCAATCCAATAAATTGATTGAAGGGAAATTAGATGAGGTGAGAAAACAATTTAGAACCAATAGTTTTGAAGTAGGTATTCTTTCAGACAATGTGGAAGCTTTGATGTATGATATTACTCAAAAATTCACTTTGGCACCAGCCCAATTTAAATCATTGAATAACGAATTGAAATTAGAAGTTCAGCTAGGAAATGCAAGTCCAAATGAGTTGTTGCATATTTTAACACAACGCGGACAAGTCACTCATTTTATGGAAAAAATTCCAAGTGTAAATGATATTTTTATTCAAACAGTAACCAATAAATAATAGCCAAATGAGCATCATTTCATTAATTATTAAAAGAGAGTTTATTGCCAAAGTGCGCAATAAATCCTTCATTGTAATGACTTTTTTAAGTCCGTTACTATTTGTTGGTATCGCTTTGTTTGTTGGTTATTTGAGTTCTATGAAAGCGGATACGAAACAAATTGCCATTCATGATGAATCAGGTCGGTTTGTCAACGAATTTTTAGCAAAAAATAAAACTGCTGAAGAATACAACTACCTTGATTTGTCGGCGGTAGATTTACCCACGCTTAAAAAGAGTATTGTAGACGAAGCTTACGAAGGGGTTTTGTTTATTCCAAAAACAAAAGACAATGCAACGTTAGAAAACCAAATTCAGTTTATTTCTAACGAAAGTCCAAGTATTTCGTTTATCGAAAAAACGCAGGAAGTTATTGCAAAAAAAATGACGTTGACGAATTTAGAAGAAGCGCATTTGGACACCTTAGCCATTCATCAGGCAGAAGCCGATGTAACTATTAATTTAAAGAAAGCCTCTGGAGAACAAAGTTTGAAAGGTTTGAACGAAATTAAAATTGCTATTGGAGGTGCGTTTGGTTATTTGATTATGATGTTCATTATTATATATGGTAACATGGTGATGCGTTCTGTAATTGAAGAAAAAACCAACCGAATTATCGAAATCATTATTTCATCGGTAAAACCGTTCCAATTAATGATGGGGAAAATCATTGGAACTTCTTTAGCGGGAATTTTACAATTCTTTATTTGGGCAATTATCGGTTTGAGTTTGTTGTTTTCGGCTTCGGTATTTTTAGGTGCCAATGTAGGAGCGACGAATCAAATTCCACCCGAAATGATGCAATCAGCACAACAAGAGATGGCTAGTACTGCTCAAATGTATATTGCTGAAATATTGAATTTACCTATCGCGACGATTTTAAGTTGCTTTGTTATTTACTTTATTGGAGGTTATTTTTTGTATAGTTCGTTTTACGCTGCTATTGGAGCGGCCGTAGATAACGAAACCGATTCGCAACAATTTTTATTACCCATTATTATGCCTTTGGTATTAGGTGTTTACATTGGATTTTTTACTGTAGTAAACGATCCACACGGCACCGTAGCTACTGTTTTTTCAATGGTACCCTTGACTTCACCTATTGTGATGTTGATGCGTATTCCGTTTGGCGTACCTTTGTGGCAAATTGCAATATCTATTGTTATTTTATTTGCAACCTTCTTTTTAGTGGTTTGGTTTGCATCTAAAATTTACCGTGTAGGAATTTTGATGTACGGTAAAAAACCAACTTGGAAAGAATTGTATCGATGGTTAAAGTATTAATTTGTAAGAGTTTAAATGGTTGTAGGTTTAAAAGTTTAACCTTATAAACAAATAAACTTTTAACCAATAAACACATAAGCAATAAAGAATAACCTGTTCAAAAATGAGTAAAATATTAATCATAGAAGACGAAGCCGCTATCCGAAGAGTTTTAGTAAAAATTCTTTCGGAGGAGAATACGACTTATGTTGTAGAAGAAGCTGAAGACGGTGCTGCGGGTTATGAAAAGATAAAAAATAACGATTACGATTTAGTTTTGTGCGACATCAAAATGCCCAAAATGGATGGTGTCGAATTACTCGAGGCGGTCAAAAAAATAAAACCAGAAATTCCGATGGTTATGATTTCAGGTCATGGCGATATGGAAACGGCAATCAATACGATGCGTTTGGGTGCGTTTGATTATATTTCGAAACCACCTGATTTGAATCGTTTGTTGAATACGGTTCGAAATGCCTTGGACAAAAAACAATTGGTAGTCGAAAATAAAATTCTGAAGAAAAAAGTCAGTAAGAACTACGAAATGATTGGCGAAAGCGAAGCAATTAATCACATCAAATTGCTGATTGAAAAAGTTGCGCCAACAGAAGCTCGTGTTTTGATTACAGGCCCAAACGGAACTGGAAAAGAATTGGTAGCCCATCAGTTGCATGAGAAAAGTGAACGCGCAAATTTTCCTTTGGTAGAAGTGAATTGTGCCGCCATTCCATCAGAATTGATAGAAAGTGAATTGTTTGGTCATGTAAAAGGTGCTTT
The DNA here is from genome assembly GCA_017988155.1 of Flavobacterium sp. Taxonomy (GTDB): domain Bacteria; phylum Bacteroidota; class Bacteroidia; order Flavobacteriales; family Flavobacteriaceae; genus Flavobacterium. The sequence continues at coordinate 11,816 of JAGNSF010000036.1, forward strand.
TACTTCGGCGGTGAAAGACCGTGCGGGTAAGTTTGAAGCGGCTGATAAAGGCACGATTTTCTTAGATGAAATTGGCGATATGAGTCTTTCGGCTCAGGCCAAAGTGTTACGCGCTTTGCAAGAAAATATGATTACGCGAGTGGGTGCCGACAAAGACAT
>JAGNSF010000207.1 GCA_017988155.1 Flavobacterium sp.
ATGAAAATATAAAAACACAAACAAAAGTAATTGCTGTAAACGAAGTTGGGAATCAAATGGAAGTGTTGGATCAAAACGGAACAGCCTATATCACTGATTCTGTGATCACTACTTTACCACCCAACTTAATGGTGAATACCTTATCATTCAGCCCACCACTTCCAGAAAACCTAGTGAATTTGGCCAAAAAAACCCATACTTGGATGGGAGAATCCATAAAATTTGCTGTAGAATACGCCACCCCATTTTGGAAAGAAAACAATTTTTCCGGCACCTTATTTAGTCAAGCTAGCATCATTACAGAGATGTATGACCATAGTACATTTGACAACACAGGTTATGCGTTGAAAGGATTTTTAAATGGTGCTACTAGCCTACTTTCAGTAGAAGAAAGAAAAACAAAAGTGATTGCGCAATTGAAAAAATTATTCGGTTCAGATGCTGAGAACTTTGTGGCATACCATGAAAAAGTGTGGCGTGATGAACCGCTTACTTTTTGTAACTATGAACATTTGGTCATGGCACACCAAAACAACGGACATCAACTCTATCAAAATTCATTTTTAAATAATAAATTATATATTTCGGGTTCCGAAACGGCTACGCAACATCCAGGATATATGGAAGGAGCGATAATAGCAGCAAATAATATAGCCTCCCAATTTTCATAAAATGTAGAAATCATGACAATACAAGCCTTTATAGAAAAACTAAAACAAACCCCTGAAGCCATTACTTTTGCAGAGACTATTGCAACGATTGAAAGCAATTATGAGTTTACGCCAACTGCTTTTCAGAATGGTAACCAACACAATGGCGCAGGAGAAAATTCAGGGTCTTGTAAAGTATTTGCTTTCGCCAAAATCCAACAATTGACCCAAGCGGAAACTTTATCTTGCTTTGGCGCCTATTATTTTGAAGAAGTCTTGGGCGATCCAGAAGGAACCAACCACCAAAATATTCGTAATTTTATGCAATCAGGTTGGGACGGAATCCAATTTGAAGGAGACGCTTTAAGCTTAAAATAATAACCCAAATCCCAAATCATCATGCGTTGGACAATTAAATCAAAACCTGCAAAAGAACAAGTAGATCAACTCGCACAAGAATTGAATGTGGATTCTTTGGTTGCTACTTTATTGATTCAGCGTGGTATTACCTCTTTTGACCAAGCGAAAACTTTTTTCCGCCCTTCATTAGATCATTTGCACAATCCATTCTTGATGAAAGATATGGATGTAGCTGTAAACCGAATAGAAAAAGCCATTGCCAACCAAGAAAATATTTTAATTTTTGGCGATTATGACGTGGACGGAACTACTGCAGTATCCTTGGTCTCTTCCTATTTAAAAAGTTTTTATCCCAATATTGCGACCTATATTCCGGATCGCTATGCCGAAGGATATGGGATTTCGTTTCAAGGCATTGACTTTGCCGAAGACAATGGTTTTTCGTTGATTATTGCGCTGGACTGCGGAATCAAATCCATTGATCATGTGGCCTACGCCAAAGAAAAAAATATCGATTTTATCATTTGCGACCACCACAGACCTGGAGATTCCTTACCTGAAGCTGTCGCTGTTCTCGATCCAAAAAGAGACGATTGTACTTACCCCTATGACGAATTGTGCGGTTGCGGAGTGGGATTCAAATTGATTCAGGCCTTGAGCCAAAATCGCAATCAAACTATAGACGATTTAATTCCGTATTTGGATTTGGTCGCCACAGCCATTGCCGCCGATATTGTTCCAATTACTGGTGAAAACAGAGTATTAGCGCATTTTGGTTTGCAAGTAATCAACGAGGCGCCACGCCCTGGAATTGCAGCGCTGATTCAACAAATTAAAAAACAAACGCTCACTATAACCGATGTCGTTTTTGTCATCGCTCCCCGAATTAACGCAGCGGGACGTATTAAACACGGGAATCATGCGGTAGAATTATTAACCGAATTTAATTTGGAACAAGCCCAACAATTTGCCAAAGAAATTGAAGATTACAATTCAGAACGTAAAGGCTTGGATAAAAAAATTACACAAGAAGCACTGCTACAAATCGAAGAAAACCAAGAACAAGACCGTTTTACGACAGTGGTTTTTCAGGAGAATTGGCACAAAGGTGTTATCGGAATTGTCGCTTCAAGATTGATTGAAACGTATTACCGACCTACTTTGGTTTTTACCAAAAGTGGCGATTATTATGCGGCATCGGCGCGTTCTGTAAGGGGTTTTGACGTGTACAATGCACTAGAAGCTTGTTCGGAACATTTGGAGCAATTTGGCGGACATATGTATGCCGCAGGAATGACGTTGAAGGCTGAAAATTATGAGGCTTTCAAAAATGCCTTTGAAAAAGTGGTGCGAGAAACCATTGATCCTGAATTGCTCACTCCCGAAATCGAGGTGGATGCCGAAATCGATTTTTCAGAAATTACTCCAAAACTCGTAAGGATTTTAAAGCAATTGGAACCTTTTGGCCCACAAAATATGACGCCCGTTTTTGTTACTAAAAATGCAATTGAAACAGGCTATCCAAAATTCATGGGAGCCAGTAACGAACACATTCGACTATTTGTCAAACAAAATAATTCAGAAGGCTTGGCTGCCATTGGTTTTAACCTAGCCCATAAAAAAGATTTAGTCGCCAATAGAAATCCATTTCAAATGGCGTATTGCATCGATGAAAACGAATGGAACGGCCAATTAAGCCTACAACTCCGAATAAAAGATATTCAATAATGAAAGTGAAAAACGACCCTTACGAAGCCTTACGTTACAGAGAATTTAATGTGTTTTTAATCTTGCGTTTCGCCATGGTTTTTGCTTGGTCAATGCAATTTATTGTTATTGAATGGCAGGTCTATAGTTTGACCAAAAGCGCCTTGTCATTAGGAATTATTGGGCTAATGGAAATTATACCCGCGGTATCAATGGCATTGTTTGCCGGACATATTGTGGATCAAAATGAGAAAAAAGGAATGCTTTTGAAATGCATCTTAGGATTTTCGGTAATAAGTATCGGACTATTTTTATTGACTTGGCCAGTAATAACAAATAGCTGGTCTACTCAGGTCGTTTTGTATAGCATTTATTTCTTAGTCTTTTTAGGAGGATTAGTTCGCTCCTTTTTAGGGCCAACGGTTTTCTCTTTAATGTCGCAAATTGTTCCTAAAAAAGCCTACTCCAATGCCGCTACTTGGAGCAGTTCAGTTTGGCAAATAGCATCCGTTTTAGGACCTGCCATTGCAGGATTTTCTATTACTTGGATTGGTATTCATTGGTCTATGTGTATGGTAGTCGCATTTGCCGTAGTGGCGCTAATTGCTTTATCCAAAATTGAATCCAAACCCATTTTGAATCCAAAAATTGGCGAACC
>JAGNSF010000208.1 GCA_017988155.1 Flavobacterium sp.
TATATTTTCTTCATTTGTTCTTTCATCATGCTAATTTGATCTTTTAACATGTTTTGCTTGTCGAGTTTCTTCGCTTCATTCAATAACGATGTGGCCTCTAGTTTTCTCCTTCTAGACATTGCAATACCTGCAAGGTTTAATTTGGCAACAGCCAAATCCATATCCATAGACAAACCCAGTTCAATTGCTTTTTTGAAAAATTTCTCAGCTTGATTGATATTAGTTTGAGAAACCATAATACCATGGAGGTAATTGAAATAACCTTGCTGTTTTTTAACCAAAGCTCCTTCTGGGTTTTTGATTTTGTCTAACCATTTTTTAGCGCCTTCAAAATCTTGTTTTCTCAACTTTAAGAACGCAAGTAAGATGAATTCGTTTTTGAAATATAAAAAAACGGGAATTGCACTTAGTAATATAAGGAAGATTCCGTTTCCGATGTTACTTTCAGTAAATTGCCAAATGCCTGTAGCGACTACAAGTCCAGCAAGAATAAGTTTGATATTTTTGTGAAACATAATAGGTTTGAATTTATGAATGCAAAGATAGTAAAAGGATTTAAAAATATTTTTATAAAACTACTTGCTAGAAAAAAAAGTCTTTGTATATTTGCACTCGGTTTTCGAATAACGGTTATTCAAAAACTAGAAGACATATAAATAAAGATTTTAAAGATACAAACCAATGAGCAAAAGAACGTTTCAACCATCGAAAAGAAAAAGAAGAAATAAACACGGATTTATGGACAGAATGGCTTCTGCTAATGGAAGAAAAGTTCTTGCAAGAAGAAGAGCTAAAGGAAGACATAAATTGACTGTTTCTAGCGAACCTAGACACAAAAAATAATGGTTATTCTATAATCAATATTAAGCCGTTACTATTTTTTAGTAACGGCTTTTTTTTGAAAATTTAAACTAACTATTTTAGATTTTGCCTTAAATTAGTATCTTTTAGAAGTTCTAAAATCTTAAATACAATACACAACAACACACAAATTATACTACAATGCCAAAAGACACATCCATTAAATCCGTTTTGATAATAGGTTCAGGTCCTATTGTAATTGGTCAAGCCTGTGAATTTGATTATGCAGGTTCGCAATCAGCACGATCTATTCGTGAAGAAGGAATCGAAGTGATATTAATCAACTCGAATCCAGCAACGATTATGACAGATCCTTCGATGGCCGATCACGTTTACTTGAAACCATTGACTACTAAGTCAATTATTGAAATCTTAAAAGCACATCCGCAAATTGACGCGGTTTTGCCAACAATGGGTGGACAAACGGCATTGAACTTGTGTTTAGAAGCAGAAGAAAAAGGAATTTGGGAAGATTTTGGAGTAAAATTAATTGGCGTTGATGTGAACGCCATTAATATTACCGAAGATAGAGAGCAGTTCAAACAATTGTTGGAAAAAATAGGAGTTCCTGCTGCGCCGGCAAAAACAGCTACTTCGTTCTTGCAAGGTAAAGAAATCGCACAAGAATTTGGTTTTCCATTAGTAATTCGTCCCTCATTTACCTTGGGTGGAACAGGTGCGGCTTTTGTGCATAGCAAAGAAGAATTTGACGAAAAACTAACTTACGGTTTAGAAATGTCGCCAATTCACGAAGTGTTGATTGATAAGGCTTTGTTAGGTTGGAAAGAATACGAATTAGAGTTATTGAGAGACAAAAATGATAATGTTGTTATCATCTGTTCTATTGAAAATATGGATCCAATGGGAATCCACACAGGAGATTCTATTACGGTTGCACCAGCGATGACATTGTCGGATACGACATTCCAAAAAATGCGTGATATGGCAATTTTGATGATGCGAAGCATCGGAAATTTTGCTGGAGGCTGTAATGTGCAATTTGCGGTTTCTCCAGATGATAAAGAAGATATCGTAGCGATTGAAATCAATCCTCGTGTTTCTCGTTCATCGGCATTGGCTTCCAAAGCAACGGGTTATCCAATTGCTAAAATTGCTTCAAAATTAGCTTTAGGATACAATTTAGACGAATTGCAAAACCAAATTACTAAATCAACTTCGGCTTTATTTGAGCCAACATTGGATTATGTAATTGTAAAAATACCACGTTGGAACTTCGACAAATTTGAAGGTGCTGATAAAACTTTAGGGCTTCAAATGAAATCTGTAGGTGAGGTAATGGGGATTGGACGTTCGTTCCAAGAAGCGTTGCATAAAGCGACTCAATCATTGGAAATCAAAAGAAATGGTTTGGGTGCTGACGGAAAAGGGTATACAAATTATGAACAAATTATCGAAAAACTGACTTATGCGAGTTGGGATCGTGTTTTCGTGATTTATGATGCTATTGCAATGGGAATCCCGTTGAGTCGTATTCACGAAATTACTAAAATCGATATGTGGTTCTTGAAACAATACGAGCAATTATTTACTTTAGAAAAAGAAATCGCTACGTATAAAGTAGAATCTTTGCCTAAAGAATTGTTATTGGAAGCCAAACAAAAAGGATTTTCTGACAGACAAATTGCACACATGGTGGGTTGTTTGGAAAGTCAAGTGCATACGTTGCGTATGGAGATGAAAATCAATAGAGTATTCAAATTAGTAGATACTTGTGCGGCAGAGTTTAAAGCACAAACGCCGTATTACTATTCAACTTTTGAGGCTGAAATTGAAAAGCCAAATGGAGAACGTTATGTTCACAACGAAAGTATTGTGACTGATAAAAAGAAAATTATCGTTTTAGGTTCAGGACCTAATAGAATTGGACAAGGTATTGAGTTTGATTATTCTTGTGTTCACGGGGTGCTTGCCGCCAAAGAATGTGGTTACGAAACGATTATGATCAACTGTAATCCAGAAACGGTTTCGACTGATTTTGATACGGCTGATAAATTGTATTTTGAGCCTGTTTTCTGGGAGCATATTTATGATATTATCCAACACGAAAAACCAGAAGGTGTTATCGTACAATTAGGAGGTCAAACGGCCTTGAAATTGGCTGAGAAATTATCGAAATACGGCGTAAAAATCTTAGGAACAAGTTTTGATGCTTTGGATTTAGCCGAAGACCGTGGGCGTTTCTCTGATTTATTAACCGAGTTAAATATTCCGTTCCCTAAATTCGGAATTGCAGAAACAGCTGATGAAGCAGCTGCATTGGCAGATACTTTAGATTTTCCATTGTTAATTCGTCCGTCTTATGTTTTGGGTGGTCAAGGAATGAAAATTGTGATCAACAAACAAGAATTAGAAGAACACGTAATCAATTTGTTAAAATCGATTCCGGGTAACAAATTGTTGTTAGACCATTATTTAGATGGTGCAATTGAGGCTGAGGCTGATGCAATTTGCGATGCTGACGGAAATGTTTACATCAT
>JAGNSF010000209.1 GCA_017988155.1 Flavobacterium sp.
GTTATTTTGCTCCCCCTTTGGGGGTTGGGGGGCTTATTCTATTTTCATTACCTTTCACAAAAGCATCCCAACCCGAATAACTTTTTCCAATTTCTAGTCGGCCCGAATTAAAAAAGTGACAAACTGCTGCAGCTAAACCATCGGTTGAATCTAAATTTTTAGGTAATGTTTTTAGCCCTAACAATTGTTGGAGCATTTTGGCTACCTGCTCTTTACTTGCATTTCCATTTCCGGTAATAGCCATTTTTATTTTTTTAGGCTCGTATTCTGTAATGGGAATTCCACGAGAAAGTCCCGCCGCCATAGCAACACCTTGCGCACGACCTAGTTTCAACATCGATTGCACGTTCTTTCCAAAGAATGGCGCTTCAATCGCTATTTCATCCGGATGGTGGGTTTCAATTAATTCAATAGTACGTTCAAAAATGATTTTTAACTTTTGATAATGATTGTCATACTTAGACAATTGTAGTTCGTTCAATTGCAAAAATTCCATCTTCTTATTTACGACCTTAATCAGGCCAAAACCCATAATGGTGGTTCCAGGGTCAATTCCTAATATGATGCGTTCGTTTGCCAATTGAGGTTTGTTTAATGGTAGCAACTACTCGACTTTTAGTATAACAGGGAGAATAAATTGAGTTTTAACCGGAATTCCGCGTTTAATAGCTGGATTTACTTTTGGAAAGTCAATCAAACGGGCTTTTAAAATACTGTCAATTTTAATCGTATCATACGCGACAGAATCTTTAGGAAACTGTGGTTCGAATTGCAATGTTGAATTTGGAAAAACAGTTACTTTAACTTCAATCGTGTCCAATTCTGGATAAAGGACTGATAGTGTATCCACACTCAATTTTTCTTGAATTAATTGAGTTAAAATCTGAAAAAAACATTGCTGACGCTGGGTTTTGTCTTCTATTTTTTCACAATCTATAAGAGACGGAAATTCATCTACTTCTTTCCAGTTGATTTCATTTAACTCTTTTGCCAATAATTCCTTTTCAGAAGGCACTTGCTTCCCAAAAAACTGACAAGAATTAAACAGAATTACTACTAAAAAAAGAAAAAAATACTTCAATGTTTTGTGTTTGTAGGGTACTAATATGGGATAAAAATACAATTATTTTTTTGAGTAGCTTAATTAAGCACCAAATGTTGATAGAAAGAATAAAAATTGTAATGAAAGTGAAGTTGTTTTTCTTTTAGAATAGGATTCATGAAAAACTAAATTGAAGAATTAAACAGGTCAACTATATCGTTTTAGTACCGTCTTAAATCAAAAAAGCTATCCTTAGTTCTGAAAATCAGAATTTCTGGAAAGCTTTTCATTGGTCTAACTACTAAACCTGGTCAGCTTACAAGGCCGACCAAACAACACAACTAACTTTAGATACCGTTTTTGGGCAAAAAAGCACCTCTTTACGAAGTGCTTTTCCCAATTTAGCGGTCTGGACGGGACTCGAACCCGCGACCCCATGCGTGACAGGCATGTATTCTAACCAACTGAACTACCAAACCTCTGCTTAATTGCGGTTGCAAATATACAACAGATTTCCGTTTACGCAAGTGTTTTTCGAAAAAAAATTAAATAATGCGTGTTGAAATCAACCAAAGTTTTGTTTTTCAACCAAATAGGTCAAGAGGATTTTTTCGAAATTTTCTCCAACGGCAACAGGAACATATTGAATTCGATTTTGAGCACAAGTTAAGGCCACCTTTTTATAATAGGCTGCCATCGTTTTTTCATATTCTTCTTGAACTGTATTTGCAAAAACAGCGACTTCTTCTCCGGTTTCTAAATCGATAAATTTTCGAGGAGTGGAATCAAAATCAAAACCTAATTCGGTTTTAGAATCAAAAACATGAAACAAAACGACCTTATGTTTATTGTGTTTCAAATGTTGCAAAGCGCTAAATAAAGCCCCCTCATTTCCGGATTGAAACATATCAGTGAACAAAATAATCATCGAACGACGATGAATCTTCTCTGCAATTTGATGTAAGAAAGTAATAGTATCGGTACTTTTCAAATCTTTGGGTTTCTCCAAAAGACCATCAAGCGTATTTAAAATCATTCGGTGGTGTCTGTCACTTCCTTTTTCAGGCGCATAATATTCATAAGTATCCGAAAAAATACTTAATCCCACCGCATCACGTTGCTTTTTCAATAGATTCATCAAAACTGCCGATGCCAATACAGAGAAACCTATCTTACTTTCATAAAAAAGTTGATTTGGTTTTAAAACTGGATAATGCATCGAGGATGAATTGTCTATTATAATATGACAACGTAAGTTGGTTTCTTCCTCGTATTGTTTAGTGTACAAACGGTCGGTTTTGGCAAATAGTTTCCAATCGATATGCTTAGTGCTTTCTCCTGAATTATAGACTTTGTGTTCGGCAAATTCGGCTGAAAAACCATGAAATGGACTTTTGTGCATGCCAGAAATGAATCCTTCCACCACTTGATGAGCTAATAACTCCAAATGACGAAAACTAGAAACAATATCTCTTTGCGATTCAATTTTCATTACCCAAATATAAGAAAACGATTGGTACTTTATATACAAAAAAAAAGGATTGACTTTCGCCAATCCTTTTTATAATGATGCAATCAAAAGATTACAACAATGCGTCTAAACTATCTGCATAAGTTTGTTTTGGAGCAACTCCAACTTGTTTACCTACTACTTCTCCATTTTTGAAAATCAAAACAGTAGGGATGTTTCTAACACCATATTTCGCAGCAAATTCTTGGTTTGCATCTACATCTACTTTCCCAACAACTACTTTTCCTTCGTACTCATTGCTCAATTCATCAACAATTGGCCCAACCATTCTACATGGTCCACACCAAGCTGCCCAAAAATCTACTAAAACTGGTTTGTCTGATTTCAATACTACTTCGTCAAAAGTAGCATCTGTTATTGCTAATGCCATACTATTTTGTTTTTGTTTGTTTATTGTGATGCAAATTTATAAATTAAAAACCATTTTTACATCAATCCTAAATTAGTTTTGACTATGAATGTATTACGTTTTATTATGTGGTAATTAATTCAATTTAAAGTTAATCTGCCTTTTTTCCAATTCGAACAACAACTCATTGGAAATTTTGACTTTTAATTTTCGACTTGGCATGCTTAATTTAGTTACTACATTGATTTCTTCAACTTCGGTGGTAGTGCTTATTTTTTGATTTTCGATCAAAGGAACATCGGCATCATCAGCATCGGTTTCTTCTACAAATATTTCGTCTTCAGTTTCAACAATTTCAGATGTGGTCTCGACAATTTTGGTGATTTTCTCCAATTCCATTATTTCAAAAGCAACTGTATTATCTCCTTTATT
>JAGNSF010000210.1 GCA_017988155.1 Flavobacterium sp.
TTTTTTTGTTGCAATAGTCAAATTTGGTTGTATATTTGCACTCGAAACATCGCGGGATAGAGCAGTAGGCAGCTCGTCGGGCTCATAACCCGAAGGTCACAGGTTCGAGTCCTGTTCCCGCTACTAAGACACAAAACCTCAAGAACAATCTTGAGGTTTTTTTTATGTTAACTAAAACGAGTTAATCTAATTCAATAGCAGTATCGTTTTAGTATAACAATAGTATGACTATTTAATGGTATGATCACTGTGTTCATTTTGCACATCATGCAAAAGAGCATCATATTGATCTGAAACACCGTCTACTAAATCTTCTATTTTTGACTGTAATTCATCCTTATAAGCCGTAGCTTTATTCATTACCCTTTTTCTAGTTTTAGATCCTTTGGCTGGTGCAAATAAAACTCCCACTAAGGCACCGATAGCTACTCCTGCTATAACTCCTACTACTACTTTGTTTGATTCCATGATATTAATGTATAATTAGTTAACTTTTGTATTTGTTTCCCTGAATAATTCGCAATAAAAAAGAGATTATGGCTATGACCAAAAGAGCATGGATCAAACCACCAATTCCATAACCTAAAAATCCAATAACCCATAATACTAATAGCACAATGGCTAAAGTGAATAAAAAATTTCCCATAAGTGAAGTAGTAAAAAGTGAATACTATTTTTTGATTTGCTTACTTAAATGTACCTCACTATATCTCCTACCAAAACTAATATCGACGAATAGCGACTATTTCCGTTTACATTCAAAAAAGAAGTTTTTAAAACGAGACTTATTAGTACTTAATTAGTATTTTTGAAAAAATATCTCTTTCCTTTTGAAAAGTAATCATTCGTACCAAATCTATTCTTCCACTACTCAACTTCCTGAAAAATGGAATGAGTTGGCCGTTGCTACAATTTTCTTATCGAGAGAGTACCTTACTATTCTTGAAAAATCAGCTCCTGCTAATATGAGCTGCCATTTTATAGGTTTATTTGAGAACGAAAATTTAGTTGGGATAGCCGTTTCTCAATTTTTAGATTTGAACCAATTGGAATCTTTTGGAGATCGAGATCAATGCATCAAATCATCCCTACGTAATATTGCCTTTAAGAATTTCTGTTCCCATATATTATTAATTGGCAACAATACCTTAACAGGACAAAACGCTTTTATAATTTCGGAAAACGCCAACGGAACAGAGGTTTTAAAAACTTTAAAGAAAGCTGTCTTAGCGCTCAAAGAAATTTTCAAAAAAAGAGGAACGAAAGTACATCTATGTTCGTTAAAAGATTTTTGCGAAGACGGATTACACCTTTTCGAAATACCAGAATTTGATCCCTATTTGCGTTTTACAACCCAACCGAATATGCTTTTTGCAGTGCGTGACCAATGGAAAACTGAAGAAGATTATGTAGCAGCCTTATCCAAAAAATACCGGGACCAATACAAACGTGCAAGAAAAAAAGGGAAGGGATTATCCAAAAGACAATTGTCTTTAGAAGAAATTATTGCGCAAGAAGAAATAATCTATGATTTGTATTACCATGTAGCCCAAAGTGCTCCTTTCAATACCTTTTTTCTGCCTAAAAATCATTTTGCAGTTTTCAAAGAACAACTTCAAGAAAACTTTTTATTCTATGGGTATTTTGAAAACGAAAAATTAATTGGTTTCAATACTTTAATTAAAAACGGAAGTGATTTAGATACTTATTTTTTAGGCTATGACGACAGCGTTCAAAGAGAAAAAATGCTGTATTTAAATATGTTGTACGATATGATTGGCTATGCCATCAAAGAGCAATTTAAGACTATTATTTTTGCACGAACAGCTTTAGAAATTAAAAGTTCGGTTGGCGCAACTCCTTTGAAAATGTATGGCATGATGCGCCACGACAACAAATTCATCAACAAACGTTTGGATTTCTTTTTTCGCTATTTAGAGCCAGAAACGATTTGGAAAGAGCGCCATCCTTTTCAGGAGTAATTTTTTTGCCACAAAGACGCTAAGGTGCTAACAAATTGAACTACAAATTATCAATCTCTTCCTGAACGATTTCCCAATCCAAAAGCAATTGATCTAAGTCGGCTTTCTTTTTATTATAAGCAGTAAAGAATGAAGCATCTTCAATATGTTTATCGTAATTGGACGCTAACATTTTATCGTCGTGTTGAATGTCTTTTTCCAATTGCTGAATTTGGCTTTCAATCTTACTTAATTTATTTTGAAGTGTTTTTCCTTTTTTCTGGTCTTCGTAGGATACTTTTTTGTTTTCTTTAGGTGCCTCTTTTTTAGCAATGTCTTTTTTCTCGACTTCACGCATGTTTTCTAAATTGCGTTGCTCCAAGAAATAGTTGATGTCTCCCAAATATTCTTTTATTTTTTGGTCTTTGAATTCATACACAATATTCGACATCCCTTGCAAGAAATCCCTATCATGAGAAACCAACAATAAGGTTCCTCCAAATTTTTGCAAAGCAGCTTTCAATACATTTTTAGATTTGATATCCAAGTGATTCGTTGGCTCGTCCATCAACAACACGTTAATCGGTTGCAACAACAATTTACACAACGCCAAACGGTTTCTCTCGCCTCCAGAAAGCACTTTTACCTTCTTTTCTACATCGTCACCGCGAAACAAGAAAGAACCCAACATATCGCGTACTTTAGAGCGATTCGTATCCATAGCGGCATCTTCCATAGTTTGCAATAAGGTGATTTCGCCATCCAAATATTCCGCTTGATTTTGAGCAAAATAACCCAACTGTACATTATGTCCCAATTTAATGGTGCCTTCGTATTCAAACTCATTTACAATCGCCTTAATAAAAGTCGATTTTCCTTGGCCATTTTGTCCCACAAAAGCAATTTTACTTCCGCGTTCAACGAGTAAATTAATATCTTTTAGAATCGTTTTATCTCCGTAGCTTTTAGTCACATTCTCTGCCTCTACGACTACTCTACCTGGTTCTTTCGAAACCGGAAAAGAAATATTCATGACTGAATTATCGTCTTCGTCCACCTCAATACGTTCTACTTTATCCAATTTTTTAATTAAGGATTGCGCCATTGACGCTTTGGATGCTTTGGCACGGAACTTCTCAATTAGTTTTTCCGTTTCTTCAATTTTCTTAGCTTGATTTTTTTGGGTAGCCAATTGCTTTTCGCGAATTTCATGACGTAATTCCAAATACTGCGAATAGGGTTTGTTGAAATCGTAGGCTTTCCCTAACGAAATTTCGATAGTTCTATTAGTCACATTGTCCAAAAACATTTTGTCGTGCGAAACAATCACCACCACACCAGGAAAATTACGTAAAA
>JAGNSF010000037.1 GCA_017988155.1 Flavobacterium sp.
GAACCTACAAAGTTCAAACTTCTTAAAGCCAATAAACATTGACTAAAACCCTTTTAATAAAAAATAAAAATTGTTGAAAAATTAGTGAAATACTTTTCTTATTCATGATATCAAATGACGTAAAAATTACGAAATTGCAATAAATTGAATTTTTTTATAAATTAAGTTAAAAGAAAAATAAGTATTGACGAATTTGACGGCAAACACAATCAGGTTTGGCTTATTGAACCAAATGTAAATGAACGCATAAAATGGAAAATTATCAAAAAATATCAAGAGAAAATTTCATGAAGTTCTTTCGTGATACAGAAAAATTAAACAAATTATCTCCTGATGACAGAGTTGAAATTTTCAGAACAATTTTATTAGGGAGTTCAGATTTTTCTAAAGATTTATTGAATGAAATTTTAGGGGATTATTGTATTGATAACCTTGAAGTAATATGCAGAAATAATGACGAAAAGTAATAATTGGACAAAAGACGAAACAATTATTGCTTTTAATGTGTATTGTAAAATCCCATTCAAAAGCAGTAGTAAAACAAACCCAACAATAATTAAATATGCCAACATAATTGGTAGAAGTCCTTCTGCTCTGAATATGAAAGTGGGGAACTTTGGAAGGCTTGATCCAGAATTGAAAAAACAAGGAATTGTTGGATTAGGAAATGGTAGCAAACTTGATGAAATTGTTTGGAATGAATTTAATGGAAATTGGGAGAAATTAGCTTTCGAAAGTGAGTTATTAATTGCTGAATTTCAAAACAAAAAAGTTGAAGAAATTATTGATGATGAAGTTTTTGAATTTCCATTTGGAACAGAAAGAGAGACCATAATCAAACAAAGAGTAAATCAAAACTTTTTCCGTTCCACAATACTTTCATCATATAATGTAAAATGTTGTATCACAGGATTATCCATTTCTGAATTTTTAGTAGCAAGCCATATAATTCCTTGGAAAAAAGATGAAAATAATCGCTTAAATCCTCATAATGGCTTATGTTTAAACTCAATTCACGACAAAGCTTTCGACAAAGGATTCATTACTATTACACCTGATTATAAAATAAAAGTTTCTAAATATTTTGATACTTTCAAAAAAGATAAAGCTGTTCCTGATTTCTTTTTAAAATATGAAAATCAATCCATTATTTTACCCGATAGATTTCTACCTTCCAAAGAATTTTTAGATTGGCATTACAGAAATCTCTTTAAAAAATGATGAACTTATCCCACCATGCCGCCCGAATTCTTTCGGGTGGTCATACTAATAACAAAAAAAACGACCTCTAAAGGTCGTTTTTTTTTAGTATAAAGTTTTGATTTTACATTCGCTCCGGAACATTGATTCCTAACAAGCTAAATGAAGAAGCAATCGTATCGGCTACTTTTTTAGACAGTTGGACTCTGAATATTTTCTTTTCTTGGTTTTCTTCACCCAAGATAGGCACTGCTTGGTAAAACGAATTGTATTCGCGCACCAACTCATAAGTGTAATTGGCAATCAAAGCGGGGCTGTGATTTTGAGCCGCATTCTGAATCACTTCTGGATACAGTTCAATTTGTTTTAACAGTTCTTTTTCTTTTTCGTGCAAGTCATCAGTTTTGGCTGTAGCCGAAAAATCAAAAGTCGCTTTGCGAATAATCGACTGAATACGCGCATAAGTATATTGAATAAACGGCCCTGTATTTCCAGCAAAATCAACAGACTCTTCTGGATTGAACAAGATGCGTTTTTTAGGGTCTACTTTCAAAATGTAGTATTTCAAAGCTCCCAAACCAATCGTGTTGTATAATTTGGTTTTCTCTTCTTCTGAATAACCTTCTAATTTGCCTAATTCTTCTGAAATGTTTTGAGCCGTACTCGTCATTTCTTGCATTAAATCATCGGCATCGACTACAGTTCCTTCACGGCTTTTCATCTTGCCCGAAGGCAAGTCCACCATTCCGTAAGATAAGTGATACAAGCTCGAAGCCCAATCAAAACCTAGTTTTTGCAAAATCAAAAACAACACTTTGAAATGGTAATCTTGTTCGTTACCCACCGTGTATACCATACCTCCCACATCGGGATGGTCTTTCACACGTTGGATTGCCGTACCAATATCTTGCGTCATATAGACCGCAGTTCCGTCGGAACGCAACACGATTTTTCGGTCCAAACCTTCGTCAGTCAAATCAATCCAAACCGAACCGTCTGGATCTTTTTCAAAAACGCCTTTTTCTAAACCAATTTGAACGACATCTTTTCCTAATAAATAGGTATTGCTTTCGTAGTAAAAGCTATCAAAATTCACTCCTAAATTGCTGTAAGTAGTTGCAAAACCATCATACACCCATTGGTTCATCATCGCCCAAAGGGATTTCACTTCCTCATCTCCTGCTTCCCATTTCAGCAACATTTCTTGCGCTTCTAGAATTATTGGCGCTTGTTTTTTGGCTTCTTCTTCGGTTTTACCCGCAGCCATTAAGATGTTGATTTCTTCTTTGTAGGCTTTATCAAAAGCTACATAGTAATTCCCAACTAATTTATCGCCTTTTAATCCTGTGGAAGCGGGCGTTTCTCCATTTCCATATTTTTTCCAAGCCAACATAGACTTGCAAATATGAATACCACGGTCGTTGATAATTTGGGTTTTATAGACTTTCTTCCCCGAAGCCTTGATAATCTCAGCCACGGAATAGCCTAACAAATTGTTACGCACGTGACCTAAGTGCAAGGGCTTGTTGGTATTGGGCGAAGAATACTCCACCATTACCGCCTTGTCGGAAGGATTTGGCGTTACAAAACCGTATTTTGCATCGTCTTTGATTCCGTTAAAGAAATTCAAATAATACGAATCGGAGATTACAATATTCAAAAATCCAGACACCACATTAAAACGGGCTACTTCCGGAACATTCTCTACCAAATAATTCCCAATTTTGTTTCCTAACTCCACCGGGTTGCTTTTTACCAATTTCAACAAAGGAAAAATAACCATTGTAATATCGCCTTCAAACTCCTTGCGGGTAGCCTGAAACTCTACTTTATCAACGGATACTTCAAATAAATCTTGAATCGCTTTTGCTATAGATGGGGTAAGAATGTGTTGTAATGACATTGAATCTGTTTTTTTAAGAGTGCAAATATAAGGATTTCAGAAGGAAATAGAATAGCCTTTTTTCTATCGGTTTTGGTACACCAAAAAGTGCTATTGTTTGTTTTTTTTGCCACGGATAACATGGATTTTATTATTGGTATCAGTTGCAAATTTTTAATTTTTTTTACCACATAGAGACATAGTCAAAAAGTACTAAATAAAGAATTGTTCTGTTTATATCGCCACGGATTAAATGGATTCAAAAGGATTCAATTATAATGAATCCCTATAATCTGTGAAATCTGTGGCTAATTTTAAAGTGTTTTTTTACCACATAGAGACATAGACAAATAGTATTAAACAAAGATTTGGATAGACATTACACTATTCACATAGCTATGTTCAACGAATTATTACTATATATTTTTTTTCGCCACGGATTCAACGGATTTTATTTGTGAAAATAAGTCACAAATTTTAAAGTTTTTTTACCACATAGAGACATAGACAAATAGTATTAAACAAAGATTTGGATAGACATTACACTATTCACATAGCTATGTTCAACGAATTATTGCTCTCTTTTTTTCGCCACGGATTTAACGGATTTAACGGATTTTATCCGTTTGAATCAGTACAATCAGTGAAATCAGTGGCTAATTTTCAAAGTTTTTTTACCACATAGAGACATAGAAAAAAGTATTGAACAAAGAACTAGATAGACGTTACACTATTCACATAGCTATG
Source organism: Flavobacterium sp. (assembly GCA_017988155.1). Lineage (GTDB taxonomy): Bacteria > Bacteroidota > Bacteroidia > Flavobacteriales > Flavobacteriaceae > Flavobacterium. The sequence goes on from JAGNSF010000037.1 coordinate 3,830, forward strand.
TTCAACCAATTACTTCTCTGTCTTTTTTCGCCACGGATTATAATGATTCTAATGATTTCATTTGAATGAATCCATTTAATCTGTGTAATCTGTGGCTAATTTTCAAAGTTTTTTACCACATAGATACAAAGAATCATTCCATTTTTTTTGCCACGGATTATAATGATTTCAATTGAATCAATCCATTTAATCTGTGAAATCTGTGGCTAATTTTCAAAGTTTTTTTACCACATAGAGACATAGACAAAAAGTACAAATCAAAGAACTAGAGAGGCGTTACACTATTCACATAGCCATGTTCAACCAATTATTGCTATATATTTTTTTGCCACGGATTAAATGGATTCAAAAGGATTCAATTATAATTAATCCCTATAATCTGTGAAATCTGTGGCTAATTAAAAAAAGAAACCATTAAGAAATTTAATTTCTTAATGGTTTACAATTTGAATAGTAATAGTTATTCTACAACAACTACCATTTTATAATCGCGCTTGCCCAAGTAAAGCCGCTACCAAAAGCCGCTAGAACTACTGTATCACCAGATTTAATTTTACCTTGTTCCCAAGCTTCTGTCAAAGCAATTGGAATAGAGGCTGCAGTAGTGTTACCAAATTTCATTACGTTATTGTGCACTTGATCGTCTTTCAATCCGAATTTCTTCTGGATGAATTGCGAAATTCTCAAGTTTGCTTGATGCGGAATCAACATATCAATATCGTCTACTTTTAAATTATTGGCTTCCAAGCCTTCGTTAATTACCTCAGCAAAACGAACTACAGCATGTTTAAATACAAATTGACCGTTCATGTATGGGAAATAACTTTCGTCGTCTGGATTTTTGTCATTCAAAATATCCGTTACCCAACGACCGCCCATTCCGGGTGCTTTTACAATTAATTCTTCGGCATGAAGTCCTTCAGAATGCAAATGCGTAGATAAAATTCCTTTAGTCAAATCTTCTTCACGACTCAAGACCGCTGCTCCTGCTCCATCACCAAAAATCACTGAAACTCCACGTCCACGAGTGGTCATGTCCAATCCTGTTGATTGCACTTCAGAACCAATAACCAAAACGTTTTTATACATTCCGGTTTTGATGTACTGATCAGCCACAGATAAGGCATACACAAATCCTGAACATTGGTTTCTAACATCCAAAGCCCCAACTGTGCGCAAACCTAAATCGCGTTGCACTAAAACACCTGGCCCTGGAAAATAGAAATCCGGACTTAAGGTTGCGAAAACGACAAAATCAATATCTTCTTTGGCTACACCCGAACGTTCAATAGCAATTTTGGCTGCTTTAACTCCCATAGAAGTCGTCGTGTCTTGACCTGGTATAATATGGCGACGTTCCTGAATCCCAGTTCTCTCCTGAATCCATTCGTCATTGGTATCGATGATTTTAGACAAATCATCATTAGTAACTACATTGTCAGGAACATAATATCCTAATCCTGTTATTTTTGAGTGGTACATATTGTAAGTAGTGTATTAAATTTAAAGTAATCGATCTTGTTTGTTATAAAATAAAAAACTAAAGTAATAAATAAATCGGATTTAGCCGATTTATAACAATTTTATTGAAACGTTTACGGCAATTGCAGTTCCTTCCTCTAATAAAGTTTCATTTTCGAAAAATACGGTTTGAGAACCTGAAGTGAAGGCGATCAAATAATGACTGCCTTTAAAATACGATTGTTGCACAATTCCTTTCAATGATCCATTCGGGTCCAACTTAAGTTGATGAGGATACACTAAAAGTAGTTTTCCGTCTAATTCCAACTCATTGACTTCGCCAAAAAGTGAAGCGATATATTTGGAAGCGGGTTTGTTGTATAGGTTTTGAGGGGTATCATTAGCAATGATTTTTCCGTGCTGCATCACTATTGTTTCGTCCGAAAAAGATAAGGCATCGGTACTATCGTGAGTAGCAATGATGCAAGTGATTTTCTTTTCTTTTAAATATTGAAATACATTTCTGCGCAACGCATTTTTCCTAAAGGAATCGATTTGGCTAAAAGGTTCGTCCAACAATAAAATTTGAGGTTCTAGAGCCAAAACACGAGCCAAAGCGACACGTTGTTGCTGACCGCCACTCAAGTATTTGGCTTTGACTTTGGCATACTCAGTCATTTCGACCATTTCCAGTAATTCATGCACTCGAGCTTTCTTTTTATCGCGATAGATATTGGAAAGGAACTTACCTACATTTTCTTCGACAGTGATATACGGCATCAAATCAAAATCTTGTGCCAAATATTTTATATAATCTTCACCCGGAATCAAATTGTATTTAGGCCCTAAAATAGGATTTCCGTTATAACTGATGCTACCCGAATCCAAATCGTACAACCCATACATCAACTTGAGCAAGGTACTTTTACCGCAGCCGCTTTCACCAATGACTGATACATTTTGTCCTTGGTAAACGACACAACTCAACTCCTTAATTACGGGTTTGTCTATATACGTAAAGCTGATATTTTTGATTTCGAGCATGCTTGGTTTTAAAGAAGCCAAATTTACAATGTTTAATTTGAATCCAAGAAGGGTTGCGACAATTTGTCACATTTTTATAAAATGGTATTCTATTTGAAAACTAGCATTTCATCAATTTAAACTTAAAATTTATACACTATGACAACTGGAAAAATTAATGTTTCGGTAGAGAACATCTTCCCATTAATCAAGAAATTTTTGTACAGCGATCACGAAATTTTCTTGCGCGAATTGATTTCAAATGGAACAGACGCTACCTTAAAATTAAAACACTTAACAAGTATTGGCGAAGCCAAAGTGGAGTACGGAAACCCATTTATTGAAGTGAAAATTGACAAAGAAGGCAAGAAACTGCACATCATTGATCAAGGTTTGGGGATGACTGCTGACGAAGTAGAAAAATACATCAACCAAGTGGCTTTTTCTGGAGCAGAAGAATTCTTGGACAAATACAAAGATTCGGCTAAAGATTCTGGAATTATTGGACACTTTGGTCTTGGATTCTACTCCGCTTTTATGGTGGCTGAAAAAGTAGAAATCATTACTAAATCATTCAAAGACGAACCAGCAGCGCATTGGACTTGCGATGGTAGTCCTGAATTTACGTTGGAACCAGCTGACAAAACCGACAGAGGTACCGAAATTATTTTGCATATCGCCGAAGATTCTGTAGAGTTTTTAGAAGAAGCTAAAATCAGAGAATTACTGAACCGCTACAATAAATTCATGCCGATTCCAATTAAATTTGGAACCAAAACTGAAACACTTCCATTACCAGAAGGTGCTGCCGAAGACGCAAAACCAGAAACTATTGAAGTAGATAATATCATCAACAACCCAAATCCAGCTTGGACCAAACAACCAACTGAATTAAACGAGGAAGACTACAAAAAGTTCTACCACGAGTTGTACCCAATGCAGTTTGAAGAACCGTTATTCAACATTCACTTGAATGTAGATTATCCGTTCAACTTAACAGGGATTTTGTACTTCCCTAAATTGGGCTCGGATTTACAAATCCAAAAAGACAAAATTCAGTTGTACCAAAACCAAGTGTTTGTTACGGATAATGTAGAAGGCATTGTTCCTGAATTCTTGACAATGTTAAAAGGAGTTATCGACTCACCAGACATTCCGTTGAACGTATCGCGTTCTGGTTTACAAGCAGATGCTGCGGTGAAGAAAATCTCGAATTACATCACTCGTAAAGTAGCCGATAAACTAAAAGCCTTATTCAATGACAATCGTGCCGATTTTGAACAAAAATGGAACGACATCAAAATCGTTTTGGAATACGGAATGTTGTCTGAAGATAAATTCTATGAAAAAGCAGGCGCTTTTGTTTTGTACCCAACGGTAAATGACAAGTACTTCACTTTGGACGAATTGAAAGAACAACTGAAAGAAAAGCAAACCGATACCAATGGAAAATTAGTAGTGTTGTACGCAAGTAACAAAGAAGCACAACATTCGTATATTGAAATCGCTAAAGAAAAAGGATACGAAGTCTTGTTATTGGATTCGCCAATTATTTCGCACCTGATCCAAAAGATTGAAGGAGACAATAGCGATATTAGTTTTGTGCGTGTGGATTCAGACCATATTGATAATTTAATCAAGAAAGAAGACAACGCGATTTCAAAATTGTCAGAAGAAGAGCAAACGAGTTTGAAAACAGTAGTGGAAACGATTGTTCCAAAACAAAACTATACAGTACAGTTAGAAGCCTTAGACAGTCAGTCGGCGCCATTCATTATTACGCAACCAGAGTTTATGCGTAGAATGAAGGAAATGAGTCAATCTGGCGGTGGTATGTTTGGAATGGGCAATATGCCTGAGATGTACAATTTGGTAGTAAACACCAACTCCGATTTGGCGACTACTATTTTGAACACCGAAGACAAAACCACGCAAGAAAGCTTGGTAAAACAAGCCTTAGACTTGGCTAAATTGTCTCAGAACTTATTGAAAGGAGAAGCCTTAACCGCTTTTGTAAAACGTAGTTTTGAGTTGATTAAATAATACGAACTTCGTATAAAAATAAAAGCCTGTTAGTTGAACTAACAGGCTTTTTTATGTTTTTAAAATCATTATTATACGATAAAAAACAAACTAAATACAGCCAATTTTCAGCCACAGATTTCACGGATTTCACGGATTTTTTTGTAGCAATTTTAAACCCTGCTTCGCATAGTCTCCCGACTTTGAGTAATACTAAAAAAACAATTGCCCCCTAAAAACAAGCCACAAACCATTTTGAGGTATTCTATTTGGAAACCTAAAAACAATTACTTACCTTTGACATTAGTATTGTAAGGCGTAAGTAGTGATAAAAAGTTTTGGCGATAAAGAAACAGAGAAAATTTGGAATGGTATTCAGTCAAGAAAACTGCCTACCGAAATTCAGAATGTGGCAAGACGAAAATTAAGAATGATTAATAATGCTCAACACATCACTGATTTAAGAATTCCACCCGCTAATCATTTAGAAAAATTGAGTGGCAACCTCTCTGGTCTTTATAGCATTAGAATTAATAATCAGTGGCGAATCCTTTTTAATTGGGAAAATGACAATGCATACGAAGTGCAAATTATTGATTATCATTAAAAATAAGCGTTATGAAAAATTTGAAAAACATACATCCTGGAGAAGTCTTAAAAGAAGAATTTCTTGAACCGCTTGGAATATCTGCTTATCGTTTGTCCAAAGAAACATTTATTCCTCAAACAAGAGTTAGTGAAATAGTAAAAGGTAAACGTAGAATCACTGCTGACACAGCGCTAAGACTTTCTCTATATTTTGGAACTAGTGCTAAATTTTGGCTTGGGCTTCAAGATGATTATGATCTAGAAGAAGAAAACAACTTAAAGAAAAATGATTTCAAAAACATAAAACCTATGGAAAATAACGCTGCATAATTGTGTGTCTTTCAATTGTAAAAACCCGAAAATCAATGTTTCTCACCTTTAAATAACAATAAAAAACCCTGCTAGATACTAGCAGGGTTTTTAGTTTAGTTTCCTATAATTCCGGTTTCTTCTTTTTTGTCCTTATTCAATAAAATTGGAGTTTCTCTCGCTAATTTATTTTTGGTTGGAATCTTGTAATTAATACTAAATCCAAAACGACGCGAATCCATTTTGTTACTCAACAACAACGAGGTGTTATAAGAGTTGAACACAAATCGGTTCGAGTTAAAAATATCATCCGCATTGATAGAAATAGACAACTGATCTTTCAAGAATTTTTTAGATAATGACAAATCCACCGTATTGTTAAACGGTTTATTGGCAATAAAATAATAATAATTTCCTTTGGCAGTGATGTAACTAAAGTTGGTTACAAACTTAATTTTACTTGGCAACACCAACTGCGACATTAAATTGTATACCCAAAAACCTTTGGTTTCAATAGCTGGAATTTGGTGCAACTGATAGGCCGCATACACAAATAGAAAGTTCATCTCATCTGGATTGACATTCATTTTCATGGTTTCAGCCAATCCTTTGGTAAACAACATATAGGGAATTGGCATTCCGATATTGAAATTATGTACTTTCAATTCCGAAATATTCTCATTGGTATTATTCACTACGTTTGAATTCAAATTCACTCTTTGAATCACTTGATTCTTAGCTGAACTCACAGAATATCCAATAAATGCATAATCATAAGCACTCAACTTCACTTCATAGTTATCATAAATGGTAGGTTGCAAGTTAGGATTTCCTTGGTTGCTGATATTGGGGTTTTGATAACTCGTATTGTTTGGATTTAACGCAGAGGTACTTGGTAACGTAATTTTCTTATTGTAATTCACATTAAAAAATACCGATTTGTTAAAGTTGTACTGCGCACTGGCATTTGGAAAGAAACGAAACTGTTTGAAAGGGGTTAACACTGTATTGTTGGCTTTCCCAGAAATACTATAATCTTCGGCTCTACCTCCAAGAATAAAGCTCATGCTTTTGAACTTCGTTTGCAATTCAAAATACCCTGCTGTAGTTTTTCTTTCGTAATCCAAATTAGTCACTCCTCTGTTTTGAGTTTCAAAAGACAAACCTTCATGCAAACTTCCAAAACTTATTTTTCCTTCGTCAGAAAAAGCAATCGGTTGCGAATAATCAAATTTGAAGTTGTAGTATTTTTGGTCGGAGGAATTGTCCAAAACCGGTAAAACATTTCCCAATGAGTTCAATACGAAATCATTTTGATTGCGATTGAAATTGAATCTAAAATCCAATTTTTTAGTTTTATCATCAAAACGTTTTTGATAGGTCGCTACCGCATCCTGACGCCATCCTTTTGAATTAGAAGCATCTTGGGTAGAAAAACCAGGTCCATTCGATTGTGTATCACTTCCGTTATTGTTGTAATTCACATCGTAGTTCAACAACAAACGGTCTTTTTTCAAATCAAAGGTCATCGCTGATTTTACAAAATTAGTTCTATTGGTTCTGTCAGAATCAGTAGCAGATAGAAGTCGTGTACCTCCTATAACATCATTAACAAACGAACTCCACATGGCACTTTCTCTGTAGTTTTGCCCCATATTCAACTGCCAACCAAAGTATTTATTCTTGGCATTTAATAAAACACTATTGTTGACTCTCCATCTTAGGCGATCATAATTGGTGACATTCGTACTATTAGTATAAGTGGCACTTAAAAAGTTCTTCGCATTTTTATTAGTAATAATATTTAAAATCGCACCGCCCGAAGTCGCTGGAAATTCCGCTCCTGGCTGAGTAATAATTTCGATTTTTTCAATTGCATTGGCAGGCATACCTTCCAAAAATCCGTTCAATTCATTAGAAGAAATATTCAAAGGTCGTCCATCCATATACACGTCCAATTGCTTTCCTTGGTACATCATACCGGCTATATCTGAAGCAATTAAACCCGGTAATTTTTTCAATCCTTCTAAAACCGAACCAGAACTCAAACTCGGTTGATTGGCAAAATCAAAAATGGTACGATCCGCGCGTTGTTCGACAGCTTTCTTGGTTTTGGTAATCGTTACTTCTTTTAGTTCTTCTGCTTTTTTAGTATTCTCTTGAGCAGTAACTTGGAGAATAGTTCCAAAAAATAAGGCTTGTAATACAATTATTTTTTTCATTATAAAGATTTCATTTGACTATTTAGACTACTAAAATCCCTTTTTGTTACAATCTAAAAGGAAGTTATTTAGAAAAAAATTAAAACTATGACAAAGAATACCGAACTTTGCCTACTGAAACAACATTCATTGTATTATGACTTTAGAAATAGGAACTCCAGCCTTACTTTTTTCGGCCACATCATTGATTCTTTTGGCTTATACTAACCGATTTTTAACTATCGCTAGTATTATTCGTGGTCTAAAGAAAGTCTACAAAGAGAAAGAAA
>JAGNSF010000211.1 GCA_017988155.1 Flavobacterium sp.
AATACATCACCTACTTTAGCTTTAATAGCAAATTTACCATCAAAGTCGGTTTGAACACCATTTTTTGTTCCTTTTACGACAACGTTAGCCCCTGGAATAGGACCCGAAGCGTCAGAAACAACTCCTGAAACTGTTTTCTCTTGAGCAAAAGAAAACTGCATAGATAACGCTAATACTAGCGCGCAAATCCATTTCATTTTGAATTTCATATTAAATTAATTTTGAATTAGTAAAAGCAAAAATCACAATTATTTCTTAATAAACAAACTTTTATTGTAAAAAATGTTTAATTAACAATTGTTGAACATTAAAAACGCACTATGTAAAATAATACTATGTATCTATTCCATTATTAGTAATTTTGTAATTTAACAATAACGTTCTTACTAATAAAATTAAAACTATTTATTTTATTTTAGAATTTAACAAAAAACTAATTTTACAAATGCTATCACTAAATTTTTCTTCATTTCTTCTTGAAACCGGCACTGATGAGGCGGGTCGGGGCTGTCTTGCGGGACCTGTGACTGCTGCAGCAGTAATTTTACCAGAAAATTTTGAAAATAAAATCCTTAACGATAGTAAACAATTGTCTGAAAGAACTAGAGAAAAATTACGTCCTATTATAGAGGAGCAAGCCGTTTCTTTTGCAGTAACTCATTTAGAACCTGTAGTGATTGATGATATCAACATTCTAAATGCTTCTATCAAAGCCATGCAAGAAAGTATTTTGAAATTGAATCCAAAACCGGAGTACATTATTGTAGATGGCAATCGGTTTAAGCCTGTATTAGACATCCCGCACAGTTGTATTGTAAAAGGGGATGCAAAATTCATGAGTATTGCCGCAGCCTCGGTCCTAGCCAAAACCTACCGAGATGAATATATGAACAAAATTCATGAAGAATTTCCAGTGTACAATTGGAAACAAAATAAAGGATATCCAACTCAGGAACACAGAGAAGCAATCCGAAAATATGGGGTAACCAAATACCACCGTATGAGTTTTAGATTATTGCCAGAACAGTTGAAACTGGAAATTTAGAATTTTAGACTTCTTAGATCTTTAGATTTTAAGAGGAATCTTATAATCGTAAAATCTAACTTTCTAATTGTCTATGGTTCTAACATTCTAATATTCTAATGATCCAATGACCGAACATTCAAACAATTGAGTAAAATGATTAAGAATTTTAGCTTTCACCTCGTTTTCATCTACTCTTTCAACTCCTAATTCCACGTTCAAGGAAGTTACTGCTTTGCCGCGAATACCACAAGGAATGATATTATCAAAATAACCTAAATCAGCATTGACATTTAAGGCAAAACCGTGCATGGTAACCCAACGGGAAGCACGAACTCCCATAGCGCAAATTTTTCGAGCAAATGGCGTTCCAACACCCAACCAAACTCCTGTCTCTCCATCGCTTCTTCCGCAAGCCAAACCGTATTCGGCTAGGGTTAAAATTATGGCTTCTTCCAATAATCGTAAGTATTTATGAATGTCAGTAAAGAAATTTTCCAAATCTAAAATAGGATAGCCCACTATTTGCCCTGGACCGTGATAGGTAATATCTCCTCCTCGATTAATTTTATAAAAGGTAGCGCCTTTGGCTTCCAATTGTTTTTCGGAAAGTAACAAATTACTCAAATCGCCACTTTTACCTAAGGTATATACATGCGGATGCTCTACAAAAAGGAAATAGTTAGGAGTAGGTAAACTGGTTTCGTCTTTTCTATTTTGGATTTTAAGATCGACAATGCCTTTGAACAATTCCTCTTGGTATTCCCAACTGGCCTTGTAATCTTTGTTCCCTAAATCGTATAATTGGATTTGTTTATTCATTTGTCATAGAGAGGATCGAAGCCATTTTTACTCGTTCTCTTTTTTAATTTGAATGCCAAAGGTACAAAGTTTTGAAAATAAAACACATTCCATATAGCATAGGAAATCTTGAAGCTTTAACTACTTACTCCAAAACCACTTCCAAATTAGTGCTTTCGGGATTGGTTACGGCTTCAATAAGAGAAAACGTTAACACAAAAGATTTTTTGTCAGGACTAATAACAGCTTTGGTATTTGAAACGGATTGAATTGGTTTTGGAAAATAGTATCTCAACTCAAAGCTTTGTTTCAAAGGAAATTTTGCTATACGCTCTTTAATTTTAGACAATTCGTCTTGCTGTTTTTTGAGTTCAACGGGATCTGTTATTTTGACGATACGATTGAATCGAGTACCATCAAATGAGAATGCAACTGAATAATAATGTTCTTCGGCACTTAACGCATAATTATTTTGAATATTATCAGCATAATCTTCTGTTTTATACAAATCGGCAACTTCAGAAATGGTTTTAAATTGCTGCGAAAGCTGTGTTCGAAACTCTTTTTCGTAAGAACTTTTTTTAATCTTGACCTCAACAGGTAAGTGCTTTTCGTAAACCGATTTTTCAAAAGGCGTTAGTTTCTCAAAGGTTTCTGCATATTTCTGAACATAATTTTGGAATACATAAGTGGTGTCTTCGAACTTTTCTTCTTTTGAATAATTTTCTCCTGCTATTAACTGATAACTTTGTTCATCACGCAGTTCTTCGACCAAAATACTTCCACTTCCATCAGAATTTAAGTGAATTGTTTCGGTTACTTGACAACTATGAAGTGTGATTATAAAAAAAGCACAAAAGATTCTTTTCATTTCGATTTGGGTTTTGGGTTAGGATTTCAAATATACAAAAGGTTTTATAGGTTTTGAAAACAAAAACGTCTTTAATAGCCCTGATAGAAGCGGCATCCTTTTTTAGGGGACGACGGCTGAGGCTTTCGAAGCCAAAGTAACCTAAAAAAGATAGAGCGTATAGCAGGACTAAACGTGATGAAAAACCGAAAATGGCTGCTCCTAAAAAACCCAAAATCATTTTCATTTTTTGAAATTGCTACATTTTTAAATTTAACTATCTTTGCGCTCTTAAAATCAGAATATAATGGCATTATCCGAACAAGAAATTTTACGTAGAGAAGCACTTACCGAATTACGCAATTTAGGTATTGAGCCGTATCCAGCAGCCGAGTTTACCACCACCGCTTATTCGAGCGAAATCCTAGCCAACTTTGAGAAATACGAAGGAAAGGAAGTGATTTTAGCGGGACGATTGATGGGAAAACGCATCATGGGAAAGGCATCATTTGCAGAATTGAAAGATGCTGAAGGACGTATTCAAGTCTATGTTTCGAGAGATGACATTTCGGATGATGAAGAGAAAACGATGTATAATGTGGTTTTCAAAAAACTATTGGACATTGGTGATTTTATTGGG
>JAGNSF010000212.1 GCA_017988155.1 Flavobacterium sp.
AAAACGATTTCTTGTTACGAAAACGTGATAGTGTTGAAAAGTTTGTGTTTATAGCAATTATTATCCGGTATTTTTGTAATTGAAATAATTTAACAATACTTTTATTCGCAATAACCATTTCTATTTAACAAAATGAAAAGAAAAGTCACGCTAAAACAAATCGCTAAGGAACTTGACGTTTCTATTTCTACCGTATCCAAATCATTGAGAAACAGTGCTGAAATCGGAGAAGAAACCCGATTAAAAGTACAAGCATTTGCCAAATTATATCATTACAAACCCAATAATATTGCACTCAGTTTAAAGAATAGAAAAACCAAAACTATCGGCATTATTATTCCTGAAATTGTACATTATTTCTTTTCAACAGTGATAAATGGCATTGAACATGTAGCCAATGAAAATGGATACAGCGTGGTGATCTGTCTATCTGACGATTCATTCGACAAGGAAGTATTGAATATGGAAATGCTAGCTAACGGAAGTATTGATGGTTTTATCATGTCTTTATCTAAGGAAACACAATACAAAGGTGACTTCCACCACATAACTGAAGTGATCAATCAAGGCATGCCTGTAGTCATGTTTGATCGTGTAACTAATGACATTCTTTGTGACAAAGTTATTATTGATGACCAGGCAGCTGCCTACGAAGCAGTTCAAAGTTTAATTGATAAAGGAAAGAAAAAAATCGCATTAGTTACCACAGTTGACTATGTAAGTGTGGGTAAACTTCGCACCGATGGTTACACCAAAGCACTACTGGACAACGACATCCCTTTCAATGAAAATTTGATCATAAAAATTGAAGATGTTGATACTTGCGAAATCACCATTAGCAAACTTTTAGAGGACAAAGCTATCGATGCTGTTTTTGCTGTAAATGAATTATTTGCTGTAACGATTATCAAAATGGCCAATAAGATGGGGCTTCATGTTCCTAATGATTTATCTGTAATTGCTTTTACAGACGGAATTATATCAAAATATTCTACTCCTACAATAACTACCGTAAGTCAAAATGGAAAAAAAATGGGTGCTAAAGCAGCAAAAATGCTCATCAAACGATTAGAATCTGATGATTACAATGAAGGAGAAGAAAATTATGTCACTGAAGTAATCTCAACACATTTGATAGAACGAGAATCTACAAATTAGAGATATTTTGTTAATTCACTCAGTACTACAACCTTGTAGTTAATTTTTTTTGTCTAATATTTTCTGTTTGAAATAAAAGTCAATCAGATTTTTCTATATTTGACAAATCAAAGCTTTTACTTTTACTTCGAAAATCCTAGTTAAGTTTTGATAAGCATAGCGCTTATCGTATTAATTTTAAAATTACGATAATGGAAAAGCGTAGATTAAGTACCGCTGAAATCTGGACAATGAGTTTTGGATTTTTAGGGATACAAATGGGATTTGCATTGCAAAATGCTAATGCAAGCCGAATTCTTCAAATTTTTGGTGCCGATGTGCACGAACTCTCTTGGTTTTGGATAATTGCCCCTTTAATGGGATTAATTGTACAACCTATAATTGGTTACTACAGTGACAAAACATGGGGCCGATTTGGACGAAGAAAACCATTTTTCTTTGCAGGTGCGATTCTAGCTTCTATTGGTTTAATCTTGATGCCACAAGCCGAAATTTTCATCGCTCTGCTTCCCGCTCTATGGGTTGGCGCCGGAATGTTAATGATAATGGACGCTTCATTCAATATTGCAATGGAACCTTTCAGAGCATTAGTAGGTGATAATTTAAGAACGGATCAAAGAACGGCAGGATTTAGTGTACAAACCGCTTTAATTGGTTTTGGCGCCGTAATTGGATCATGGCTTCCTTATGTTTTAACCAATTGGTTTGGCGTTTCCAATAAAAATGAAGACGGCGGAGTTCCTTATAATTTAATCTTATCTTTTATCATTGGTGCAATTGTCCTAATAGGATCCGTATTGATTTCTATTTTTAGTACTAAAGAATATTCGCCTGAAGAGTTGGCTCAATTTTCGGATGAAAAACCAGCTTCAGAAAAAGAATCTAGTCTTTTTGATGTAATTGATGATTTCAAACAAATGCCATCCACAATGAGACAATTGGCTTTTGTTCAATTTTTCTCTTGGTTTGGTCTATTTGGCATGTGGGTTTTTACTACCCCGGCCATCGCACACCATATTTATGGTTTACCTATCAGTGACAATTCAAGTGATGCCTATCAAAACGCAGGCGATTGGGTTGGTGTATTATTTGGGGTGTACAACTTAGTATCTGCCATCTATGCTTTTGCTTTGCCTTACATCGCCAAACAAATTGGTCGAAAATCAACTCATGCGATTTCGTTAGTAATAGGCGGATTAGGATTGATTTCTATCTATTTTATGCCCAATGAAAATTGGCTTATTCTATCTATGGTAGCCGTAGGGATTGCTTGGGCAAGTATTTTATCGATGCCATTTGCCATTCTTGCAGGTTCTATTTCTCCTTTTAAAATGGGAGTATACATGGGGATTTTTAACTTTTTTGTGGTGCTACCGCAAATTGTGAATGCCTTAATTGGTGGTCCTCTTGTAAAATATGTTTATCAAGACAACGCCATCTATGCTATTGTAACCAGCGGAGTTAGTTTTATTATTGCCGCACTTTTAGTTACACGAGTTAAAGATGTTGATGACGTAGTAAAAAAATAAATAATGACAAAAAAAGCATTTATATTCGACCTTGACGGCGTAATTGTAGATACCGCTAAATACCATTATTTGGCTTGGAAAAAAATTGCAAACGAATTGGGTATCGAATTCACACACGAACACAACGAATTATTAAAGGGAGTGAGCCGCGTGCGCTCACTCGATATTATTTTAGGTCTAGGCCAAGTTGAAGCTTCGCAAGAGCAAAAAAACCAATGGCTCATTCAAAAAAACGAAGAGTATTTGACTTATCTAGTAGATATGGATCAAAGCGAAATCCTGCCTGGAGTAATGCAGGTATTGGAATTTTTAAAAGCCAATAAACAACCCATCGCTTTAGGATCAGCAAGTAAAAATGCTAGACCAATTCTAGAAAAAACAGGGATTCTGCCTTATTTTGATGTGATTGTGGACGGGAATGACGTAAGCAATGCCAAACCAGACCCTGAAGTTTTTCTTCAAGCAGCACAAAAATTAGGTATTACAAATGAAAACTCGATTGTGTTTGAGGATTCAGTTGCCGGAATTCAAGCCGCTAATATTGCCGCTATGAAAAGTATCGGAATTGGAGACGCAACCATTTTAAACGAAGCTAAATACAATTTTAAAGACTTCACTTTTAT
>JAGNSF010000038.1 GCA_017988155.1 Flavobacterium sp.
AAAACGGCTATCATTTTTGAACCAAACGACCCTAATGAGGACGCTCAGCATATCACTTATAACGATTTGTATGAACGAGTAGGGAAAATGGCCAATGTTTTGAGAGAGCAGGGGATTAAAAAAGGGGATCGTGTTTGTATTTATTTACCAATGATTCCTGAATTGGCAGTTGCTGTTTTAGCTTGTGCAAGGATAGGAGCCATTCATTCAGTTGTTTTTGCAGGATTTTCTGCTTCGGCTGTTGCTTCAAGAATTAACGATTCTGAATGTAAAATGGTCATCACTTCCGATGGAGGCTATAGAGGCAATAAAACAATAGATTTAAAAGGCATAATTGATGATGCACTATTGAATTGTCCAACTGTTACTTCTGTTTTAGTAGCGAAGAGAACGAATACTCCAGTTTATATGAAAGAAGGACGTGACCAATGGTTACAACCACTTTTAGAGGATGCTTTGACCAATAATGTAGCTGAAATAATGGATGCAGAAGATCCTTTATTTATTCTTTATACTTCTGGGTCAACTGGAAAACCTAAAGGAATGGTGCATACTACAGCGGGTTACATGGTATATACTGCCTATACTTTTAAAAATGTTTTTAATTATGAAGAGAATGATATTTTCTGGTGTACAGCTGATATTGGTTGGATTACAGGACATTCTTACATTCTATACGGACCTTTATTAAACGGAGCCACAACTGTAATTTTTGAAGGAATCCCGTCTTATCCTGACTTCAGTCGTTTTTGGGAAGTGATTGAAAAACATAAAGTAACGCAATTTTACACTGCTCCAACAGCAATTAGAGCTTTGGCTAAAGAAAGTTTAGATTATGTTCAAAAATTTCCTTTTAAGTCTTTAAAAGTGATCGGTTCTGTTGGTGAGCCCATCAACGAAGAAGCATGGCACTGGTACAATGATCATGTTGGTGGTAAAAAATGTCCTGTAGTTGACACCTGGTGGCAAACTGAAACTGGAGGTATTTTAATTTCACCAATTGCTTTTGTAACACCAACTAAACCAACTTATGCAACACTTCCTTTACCAGGGATCCAACCGGTTTTAATGGATGATAAACGCAATGAAATTGAAGGAAATCAAGTAGTTGGAAGTTTGTGTATCAAATTTCCTTGGCCTGGTATTGCAAGAACTATTTGGGGAGATCATCAACGTTATAAAGACACTTATTTCAGTGCTTTCCCTGGAAAATATTTTACAGGAGATGGTGCTTTACGTGACGAAGTAGGCTATTATAGAATTACAGGTCGTGTTGATGATGTAGTAATTGTTTCGGGACACAATCTAGGTACGGCTCCAATTGAAGATGCTATCAACGAACACCCAGCTGTTGCCGAATCGGCTATTGTTGGTTTTCCACACGACATTAAAGGAAATGCCTTGTATGGCTATGTGATTTTAAAAGAAACAGGGGAGTACCGAGATAGAGACAACTTAAGTAAAGAGATTAACCAACATATTTCAGATCACATTGGGCCAATAGCGAAATTGGATAAAATTCAATTTGTTTCTGGTTTACCAAAAACGCGTTCAGGAAAAATCATGCGTAGAATTTTGCGTAAAATTGCCGAAGGTGATTTCTCTAATTTTGGTGATACCACAACATTACTTAATCCAGAAGTAATTGAAGAAATTAAAGAAGGCAAATTATAATAGAATCAAGCTAAATGAAAAGGGCGTTATTACTAATAACGCCCTTTTTTTTATTTAAGTCCTAATCTTGATTTTAATTTCAAAAATAACAATCCCATTTTGTAAGCTTCTTCTGAAGCTGAATTCCGATCGCTTATGGGGACTTTATACAAAGTACATAATTCATCTAAGGTAAATTGCTTGTCATTGATATCGTGTAATCTTCGATGCATAATTTCAAGGTCAAGAGGTTCATTCTTTAAACGACCACAATCTTGTTTTTCTAATGCCGCATTGATTATTTCCACATCCGTATCAATTCGATATCCTACTAATGTAGCATTGCCTATATATTTTAACAAGGCTTGTAACGCTTCGGGTTCACCTAATTTTTCAAGTTTGCTTTCTACAATAAATTCGTTAGAAAGACCATTGTCATGAAAGAATTTGTAT
This sequence comes from Flavobacterium sp., assembly GCA_017988155.1. Lineage (GTDB taxonomy): Bacteria > Bacteroidota > Bacteroidia > Flavobacteriales > Flavobacteriaceae > Flavobacterium. The sequence goes on from JAGNSF010000038.1 coordinate 2,107, forward strand.
TGTAATATGACTACTTCAAAATTATCTCCAATAAGCAAACTATCATTGATTACACCAAAACAGCCAAAAGACAAAACAACATCTTTGTTTGGGTTTAATCCTGTTTTTTCAGTTGAAAGAACGACGTATCGGTTTGATTTTTTTTCAAATTTGGATAAATAATCTTTATAGAATTCTGGATGTTCTTTTGTAATATTTTTGAGCCAATCTAACATAATTATGAAAATTGAGTAAGTTGGAATTTATCTTTAATTAACTCTTCTAATTCTCTCATAGGAGCTAGAGCATTTTTCAATCGCTCTTTGTCCAATTTATTTAATTCGTTCAAATTAATAAATTGTCCAGAATCTTCGTTTTTCAATCCTTCAATAGTTCTGAATTTGGATAGTGTTAAAAAGGCTTCAGCACAATTGATGTAAATTTCAGCATTTCTTGGATCTGCAATAGCTAATTGCTTGAAACGGGAGTAGGTATTATTAACTCCTTTGATCCCATAGCTTAAAGCAAAAAGACGTGCGCTATCAATTAATGGAAGCAAAGCACGTGACTTAATATCAAATTTATCTTTATTAGGTCCTTCTTCTTCAACAATGAATTTTTTAAAGAAACTAAGCGGAGCATGATTTCGTAGGGCATCATTACCTAAGAAATCGAAGAATAATGTGTTGCTTTTAGCATTATTATAAATAACATTTTCTATTGCTTCCTCAATCTTTGATTCCCCAAAAGCCATTTCATAATCAAAGAAAATACTACTCAAGTCATTACTGTTTTTACCTGGAGTATTCATCCAGCTATTGTATTGATTAGTCCAGTCACTCAGAGATTTACACCAAAGAGTATTACTGCCCATGTGACCGTTTGGACATAATGAATATCCTATTTTTTCTAAGTTAGATGTAGAGCGCTTCGCTAATTTTAAGAAATAATCTTTAACATCTCTATATTTATCAGGAACTACATCCTCAAAAACTAAAATACTATCTTGATCAGTTAGTAATAATTGTTCTTTACGGCCTTGGCTGCCAATGCATAACCAAGCAAAACGAGCAGGAGGGGAGCCAAGATCTAAAATAGCTAATTCAACCGAACGTTTGATTAGTGCCAAGTTAATTTCGCTTGCAATATTATAGATATGAAAAAGCGGAATATTTTTATGGATCGAACTCTGAATAATATCTGTCAATCGATCACGAAGTAGCTTTAAATCTTCTGCAGATTGAGTTCGTTTGATTTGCTTAATTAAAACTCCTGGATTATTGGCTTGAGAAACTATTAAATCATGTTCAGAAATAATTCCTTTGACCTCAGATTGATTGGTTCCATCCGATGTTGCTATTAGATGGGTTACGTTGTTTTTTAACATAACTAATTGAGCTTCTGCTAAAGAAATATTTTCTACAACTGTAACCACAGGATTAGTCATGATTTTATCAATGGAAGCAGTAATAGGGAATCGACCCGTTGCAATTTTCGTGCTCATATCGGTATGAGTTACAATTCCAATAGGAATAGAATTATTTTTACAGATAATTATACTATTAGAAATATTTTCAGCCATAGTTTTTGCTACATCCATTATGATAGCATCGGCTGAAGTTGTTAACGGAATTCTATTATAGTTTAAGGATTGAAAATACTGCATATCAGAGGATTGCTGGTCAGAATAAACCACATTATCTGAAAGTAATTTTCCTTTTAAATTTTTGTCATTTGGGTTATTTGTATTGGTTGCGAAACTTTCCAACAAAAAATCCAACACATTCGGATTATTAGCGACAAAAGGCCTAAAAGTTGAAATTGGTATTGCATAAACAATACATTCTTGACGCGCTTTGGCAGTCATCATATAATTGTTCTTGGCAAAAAATGGTCGTAATCCAAAAATATCTCCTTCGTGACATTTGTTCAATAAAGTTTCCTCAGCATCAGCTATAACAGACAAATGAATCACCCCAGATGCAACAACATAAAAACAATCGTGCAATTTGTCATCAATTTGAAATAACGTTTTGTATTTCTCCAAATTAACAACGCGAATATTTGTAGCTATTTCTGATAATTCTCCAAAAGTTAAATTATCAAAAGGCGGATATTTTTTTAAAAAATCTGCAATATGTTCTGCAACAGTATTCATAGGTGTGAGGAATAATATTTTATGACTGCTAATTTATGTATTTTAAAAAGGGAACACAATAGGTGGTAAAAAATACTATTAACTTATTTAGAGATATTATTGTTGATATAAAGTGGGTTGTAAAATATTCTATTTTACATAATATAAATTATAGTTCAATTATATTTATTATAAATAGGACGATATCTAGTCAATTTGATACAATTATTATCTTTTATGCTTTTTAACAGGCTGTTCTGTAGTAGAAATCATTTGTTGTAAATGATTAGCCAATAATTTTTCAATTAGCTCCTCTTTAGTTAAATGATGAAAAATCGTTTTAACTTTAGTTTTAAGTTCCGAATCAACTTCGTGATTGGGTTTCGTTTTAAAAATTTTCTTAGCCCACAGTAATGTATTGTTTTCTTCTATACTTGCTACAGTAGGTTTTTTAAACTCAGAAAATTGAATTCCTAATTCTTTTTCAAAATCAGCTATTTCTCCAACTTCTTCTGCTTGTAAAACGGTTAATGAAAGTCCTTTTGCTCCAGCTCTTGCAGTTCTTCCGCTTCGATGTACATAAGCTTCATAAACATCAGGTAAATGGTAATTAATCACGAAAGCAACATCGGCTACATCAATTCCTCTTGCAGCTAAATCGGTTGCAATCAAAATATTGATATGTCCTTCACGAAATTGTCCCATAATTCGGTCTCGAATTCCTTGAGATAAACTACCGTGAATAGCACCTGATGAAAATTTATTGATGGCTAGATTTTTAGCTAATTTGTTTACAGCAGCTTTGGTTTTGCAAAAAATAATTCCGCGTTCGCCTTCTCTAGAATTTAAAAAATGCATTAAAACATCTAATTTTTCAATAGGATCTACTACAATATATTGATGATCAATTCCTTGATTGCCAATAGTTTCCATATTGGCACTAATCTCAACTACATTTTTAGATAAGTAGTTCTGAATCAGTTGTTTTATAGTACCTGGTAAAGTAGCTGAGAATAAAAAAGTTCTGTGTTTTTTTGGCAATTCAGCCACAATTTCATCTAAACTTTCTTTTAAAATACTCACCATTTCGTCCGCTTCGTCTAGAACTAGAAATTGTGTTTCTTTTAAGTCAATTGCTTTTCGTTGGATCAAATCAATCAATCTTCCAGGGGTTGCTACAACAATATGAGTAGGCGTTTTAAGTCTTTCTATTTGGGGTTTTATGGGGATTCCACCACAGGTTGCTGTAATTGAAATTCCCTTTATATTCTTTGAAAATTGTTCTAAATTAGTGTGGATTTGATGTCCTAATTCACGTGTTGGTACTAAAACAACGGCTTGAACTTCAGCCTTCTCAATTTGGATTAATTGTAAAAGTGGTAATCCAAAAGCAGCAGTTTTTCCAGTTCCAGTCTTTGCAAGTCCTACTACATCAGTAGTGTTTGCTAGTAATTGCGGAATCACTTTTTGCTGAATCTCTGTTGGTTCAACAATTTTCAATTCAGTTAATGCTTGTACTAGTGGATTTGAAATTCCTAATTCAGAAAATTGATTTGCCATGATTTTAGTTTTTATAAAGGATCAATATTTTAATCCGCTTCATTCATTATTTTTTCACGGTACTTCTTCCCTATTAATACCGTTAATTTCATTTTATAATCTTCTACTAACCATTCGCGGTAATTTTTACTGCATTGGCTCAAACATTTTGAAAAACGTTTTACTCGACATTCAATATCTTCTTCCAATTCTCTAGCTAAATTTTTTGCAGCTTGTAAATCTTCGGTATTATCTACACACATTGCAGCATGCTGTTCTAAAGACTTCTCGAGTACAACCTTAGAGCGTAAATTTTGACGAATAACTTGTTTGTGTTCTTCATCCACATCAAAGGTAACTACTTTTGTTTTACTAAATTTTGTACGTAATTCGGGAGGCATTTCATATTTAAAATACTGCTCAATTTCAGCATCATCCCGAAGGTTTTCTAAATAGTATTCTGGAGATTTAAAAATATGTTGCCAATTGACAGGATCACTCCATAATCCGAATCGTGCCGCATTATTTCCTAAATCAATTACTGTAAATTCGTCTTTATTATCTAATTTTCTTGAACCACGTCCAATCATTTGAAAATACAGGGTTAATGATTTAGTTGCTCTATTCAAAATGATAGTTTCAACCGTTGGTTCGTCAAATCCTGTAGTTAGAATTCCGACTGAGGTTAAAATTGCATTTGGTGTATGTTTAAACCAATGTAAAATGTCTTTGCGCTCTTCCGTACTACTAGTATTATCAAGATGTCTTACATCATAACCGGCTTCTCTAAATGTCTCATAAACATATAGCGAAGTATTGATACCGTTGTTAAAAATTAAGGTTTTTTTCCCTAATGATTTCTCGGTATAAGCATGCAATAATTTTTCTTGCATTGCCATATTGGTATACAAATCATCGGATGATTTTACCGTATAATCGCCGTTGATTCCTACTTTTAGTGAAGTTAAACCTACATCGTAGCTATATGTTATGGCTTTTGCTAAAAATCCTTTATTTATTAACGATTGAATAGTATCTCCTACGATTAATTCATCGTAGTTTTGATGCATTGGTAATTTGATATTGGAACTCAAAGGAGTTGCCGTAACTCCTAAAATAAATGCCTTTTTGAATGAACTTAATAACTTTCTAAATGAGTTGTAATGCGCTTCGTCAATTATAACCAAACCTACATTATCCAAATGTAATTTTTCATCATTAATACGGTTTTTAAGCGTTTCAACCATTGCAACAAAACAAGAATAATCGTTTTGATCTGGAAGCTCTTTTACGTTACTGTTGATGATTTTGTTTTTAACTCCAAAACCTTTCAGCATTTTAGAAGTCTGTTTGCATAACTCAATTCGATGAGTAAGTACAACTACTTTTTTATCGTGCTTTTGAATATATCTACGAACAATTTCAGAAAAAATAACTGTTTTCCCCCCTCCTGTTGGTAGTTGATATAATAAATGATGTTGTGGAGAGGCGTTATCAATGCGCTCAAAAATGGCATCTATATCCCCTTTTTGGTAATCATAGAGTTCTTTTCGATCTTCAAATTCGGTTTCTATAGTGTTTTGAGGCATTGCTGTTTTTGGATTTTTGCAAAAGTACAGCTAAAAAACAGTTATTAGGTTATTTTTAATTTAAAAATAATAGCTTCAAATTGAAAATAAGTTTAACTAAAATAAATTAAAAATCTAAACGAGAAGTAATTCGGTCAAATTCTAGAATATTTTCCCATTTTTGGTTACTGGTTTCCTCTTGTATATTTAAAATTCTGGATTTAAAATCACCATAAATTCCGTTAGACACTACAAACTGAACCGCTTGTTCAAAGGAGTTGAACATACTTTTAAAGAATAATTCTTGCTTGATTGTATTTTCGGCAGAATAGGTCTGAGCGATTTCAATGTTATACAACATCACATCAGCAATTACAAACGGATCGACACCTAACACAACAAAGTGTTTAATTATTTTCTGTGCTACCGAACGTCTCATTTTTGGTCTGTTCTTACGACCATTTTTCTTTATAGGAAAATATTCATTAGATATTTTTAGTTTTGCATCTTTTAGAATAGATTCTTCCTTAGGATTAAAAACAAAATCATAATAGGTTTTAACCGAAACAAATTTTTCGTAAAGATCAATTAGTTGTTCTTCCAGTTGTTCTTTGTTTAATTCTGCTAGGTATTTTTTTAAATCTCGTTTACTCATATACAATTTGATATTCGTCAAAGGTAAATTACTTTGATCAATCATGCCTATTAAATCAATGTTATTAGTTAATTTTGAATTTTATTTAAGAATTTAGTTATGTTGAAATTATTTAAAATAGTCGCTTTTCTTGAAGGTGCCTCACTCCTACTATTATTGTTTTTTGCTATGCCAATGAAATATTTTTTTCAGGAACCAATTTTTGTAAAAACTATCGGAATGGCACATGGAGTATTATTTGTGGTGTACATTATTTTAGCGATAATGGCTAAAATTGAATTGAATTGGTCTTTCAAAAAATTCAGTTTCATTTGTGTAGCATCAATAGTACCGTTTGGAACTTTTTATGTAGAGAAAAAATATTTAAATTAAGTAGTATGTCAAGAGACGAGTTTATTCAACAATTTCGCGGAGATATTTTAGGAAATATTGATAACCAATCGTCTGTTGAAGAAGAATTTCAAAACAAGACTTTGCGTCCTATTCTAAAGTTGCAAAATGATTTGATTATTCTAGTATTTAAAAATTACCTAAACTTGAACAAAATCCATATCAATAATGGACAAGTTGAGCATAACATGAATGTTGTTGAGAAAGCTATATCGAAAGACAGCCAGTTGCAAAATACGTATAAAGGAATAATTATCGCTTTATTTACTACAGAGGAATACCAATTGTACTCTACTTTTTCTTCAGGAATAAATAAACGTATTCGCTCCATGTTAATGGAACGTATACAAAGTCAACTTCAATTATTCCAATAAATATTCTACTTTTATTTATTAAATTTAAATACTATATAATTGATTATTAGATAATTGATATATAAATCTATCTACTTTTTTTATTCTTCAAGACGGAAGTCTCAATTAACCACTTAATTTTACAATCAGCAAACGAAATCGTTTTCTTGTATTGTCCTTTTTTTAATTTACAATTTTAATATATTTAATTAATTGAAAATTATTTAGGTTTACGTCATTTTAACACAATGAGAAGCAAATAAAGCATAAAAATGTTTTTATTTGTAAGATTTAAGGTCTAAAATTTAATTTAAAACATCATTTTTATTATAAAATATCATTTATAATTCAATAGAAATAGCAAAAAACATTTTAGAAAAAACATCAAAATTTAAATTATTCAGTAGAATTTAGTTTAAATTTCATAAAAAAATGAAAAAAATGGAATTCTATCAATTAATTAACATTAAAAAAACGAATCTGTTTTTTTATTTGCTATTATTGTAAGTATCTATAAAATTACTTTAACAACCTAAAAACATACTAAAAACAAACCAAATGGAAAGAAGGGAAGCACTAAAAAGAGTTGCCTATTTAATGGGTGGAGCCATTTCAGCAACAACAATGGGCGTTTTATTTGAAAGTTTTACAGTTTTAGATAAGTCTAAAATGGTTAACTTTTCAGTATCAGATGAGGCAATTCTTGCTGAATTTGCAGAGATCATTATTCCAACTACTTCAGCTTGTCCAGGTGCTAAAGCAGCTGGATTAGGAACATTTATTCCAATGATGATTCAAGATTGCTATCCTGCTAATTTACAAGAAATGTTTGCATCTGGTTTGAAATCTATGGATGACAAATGTTTTGCAAAATTTGGTAAAAACTTTGTTACGGCATCTGAACAAGAAAGGACTAGTATTGTTACGGAACTAAGGGATGAAGCCGTTGCAAATAAAAGAAAACCTTCTTTCTTTACAATCGCTAGAGATTTAACTATTTTAGGTTATTATTCATCAGAAATTGGTTGTACCCAAGCTCGTGAGTATGTCGCAATTCCTGGAAAATATGATGGAAGTGCACCTCTTGAACCGGGTCAAAAAGCGTGGGCTACTTCTTAAAGTTTCATTATCAATAAATTAGTTTAAACATAAAAATATATATCGTGAATATCAATACGAATTTAAAAGAACAAAATACTTATGACGCAATCGTTATAGGTTCAGGAATAAGCGGCGGTTGGGCTGCTAAAGAGTTGACTGAAAAAGGATTACGTGTTTTAATGTTGGAACGCGGAATGAACATTGAGCACATTACTGATTATGAATCAGCTATGAAAGATCCATGGGAATTCAAGCATGCAGGTAAAATGACTGAGGAACAAAAAAAGACTCATCCTGTACAAATTAGAGATTATCCGTATCAAGAAGCTAATGAAAAATGGTGGGTAAACGATTTAGAATGTCCGTACACTGAAGATAAACGTTTTGATTGGTATAGAGGTTTTCACGTGGGTGGAAAGTCATTAATGTGGGGACGTCAAAGTTACCGTTTTAGCGACCACAATTTTGAAGATAATAAAAGAGATGGACATGGAAATGACTGGCCAATTCGCTATAAAGATATTGCACCTTGGTATGATTATGCTGAAAAATTCGCAGGTATTAGTGGTCAAAATGAAGGTTGGCCTTTGTTGCCTGACGGTCAGTTTTTACCACCAATGGACTTGAATTGTGTTGAAAAATCAGTTAAAGAGCGTATTGAAAAACACTATAATAAAGAACGTATTTTGACAATTGGTCGTACAGCTAACTTAACTGTGCCTCACCTTGGAAGAGGAAATTGTCAATACCGAAACTTGTGTAGTAGAGGTTGTCCTTTTGGAGCGTACTTCAGTACACAATCGTCTACTTTGCCAGCAGCAATGGCAACAAAAAAATTAACTGTTAGACCCTACTCTATTGTGAATCATATCATTTATGATAAAGATACCAAAAAAGCAAAAGGTGTTATGGTAATTGATGCAGAGACAAATGAAACAATGGAATTTTATGCTAAAATCGTTTTTGTGAACGGTTCTACATTGGGTTCTACATTCATATTATTAAATTCTACTTCTGAAGCTCATCCGAATGGTTTGGGTAATGGAAGTGGACAATTAGGTCATAACTTAATGGATCACCATTTCCGTTGTGGAGCTGAAGGTACTGCTGAAGGATTTGATGACAAATACACTTATGGACGTAGAGCAAATGGAATTTACATTCCACGTTACCAAAACTATGGTAATGACAAACGTGATTATTTAAGAGGTTTTGGTTACCAAGGTGGAGCTAGTCGTGGAAATTGGCAAGCTGATGTTGCGGAATTAGCTTTCGGAGCCGATTTCAAAAACAATATGTCAAAACCAGCAGATCATTGGAGAATGGGATTAGGTGGTTTTGGAGAAATGTTGCCTTATTATGAAAACAAAGTTTACATTGACCATTCTAAAAAAGACAAATGGGGTCAGCCAGTTTTAGCTATTGATTGCGAAACAAAAGATAACGAAGCTAAAATGCGTGAAGATATGATGAACGATGCTGCTGAAATGTTGGAAGCTGCTGGTATGAAAAATATCCAGACGTATGATAACGATTACTATCCAGGAATGGCAATTCACGAAATGGGTACCGCTCGTATGGGTAATGATCCTAAAGATTCTGTATTAAACAAATGGAATCAAATGCACGAAGTAAGTAATGTATTTGTTACTGATGGTTCTTGTATGCCTTCTATTGCATGCCAAAACCCTTCATTAACATTTATGGCCTTAACAGCTCGTGCAGCAGATTATGCAGTTAAAGAATTAAAGAAAAAAAATATCTAGGTTACACATATTATGACAAGAAAATTAAGAATGGGAATGGTCGGTGGTGGCCAAGATGCTTTTATTGGTGC